>NZ_JAUIRR010000002.1:0-300000 GCF_030577135.1 Sulfurimonas sp. hsl 1-7
CTTCTTGTCATACCTGCATAAAAAAGCGCCAACCCTGCCGGTGTCATTAGTAATACTAATGCAGCTGATACCATCATCCACGCTGTATCACCTGTATCTAATTTCGGCGCATCCTCTGCTAACGCCAAAGTCGGTAATGCGAACAACATCGCTACTAGCCATCTCTTCATGTTAATCCTTCGAAATAATGTAGAAAAATTATATACCTTTTCAAAGTGATTGATGACAAAAAACTGATTATTTTTTAGGCAGTTAATTTGATTAATAATTAATCAAAAAGTGAGTGAAAATTAAGGGAAAGTCTGTAGAGAGGGAGTATGGAGAGACTATAAATCTCTCTCAATTACTCTTTTAAATGTGTTGAAGTAGTTGTCTTTAAGTAGTTCCATGCTCATTGAAACGTCATTGATTCTGATTGTATCTCCACCAACTGTACCGATTTTCTCACATGCAAGACCGTTTAACTCAGCTTCAAAAGCAGCTGCATTCTCAGGTTTTACAGATACGATAGCACGGCTGAAAGACTCAGCAAAGATATCTCTTTCATCTATAACACTCATGTTTACATCACATCCAAGACCTGATGTTGCTGCCATTTTAGCTAACGCAATCGCAACACCACCGCTTGAAGCATCTTTTGCACACTCTAATAAGTGTTTTTTATTCGCTTCAATTACTAAGTCCCAAAGAGCAAGCTCTTTTTTGTAGTCGATCTCAGGAAGAGTTCCGGCAACAGTGCCACAGATCTCTTTCATATATAATGAACCACCGAATTCACTTTTTGACTCACCAACTAGATAAAGGATATCACCTTCATTTTGGAAGTTTGAAAGAAGTACATTGTTTTGGTCATCGTTTACACCAACAGTTGCAATTGATGGAGTTGGGAAAACAGATACACCATTTGTTTCATTATATAGTGAAACGTTTCCACCGATAACTGGAGTAGTAAGTTCAGCACACGCTTCTTTAATACCTAAACAACCTTCACCGAATTGCCACATAACTTCCGGATTTTCAGGGTTACCGTAGTTAAGACAGTCAGTAATCGCAAGCGGTCTTGCACCCGACATTGCAACATTTCTACCAGACTCAATTACAGCAGCAGCTCCACCGCCACGAGGATCAATGAAACAGTAACGTACATTACAGTCAGCCGACATAGCTAAAGCACGACCGTTTTCTTTTACACGGATTACAGATGCATCAAGCTCTCCACCTTTTTTTACCGTGTTTGTTTGTACCATAGAATCGTATTGAGTATAGATCCAAGATTTATCTACAACTTCCATAGATTTTGTAAGCTTTTCAAACGCTTCTTGATTTGATACTTTTGCAAAATCATTAATAGTAGTATCTTTGATCTCATCTAAGTAAGCCGGTTTTTTCATTGGACGGTTCAGCTCAGGTGCTTCTTCTGAAACAGGATCAACAGGAACCTCAGCAACTTTTTCACCGTGCCAGAATAGTTCCATATTTCCAGTAGCTGTTACCTCACCGATTACAGCAGCATCAAGATCCCATTTTTCAAAAATCTTGATAATTTCTGCTTCACTCCCTTTTTTAGCACAAAGAAGCATACGCTCTTGAGATTCAGAAAGCATAAAGTCGTATGGAGTCATTCCCTCTTCACGAGCAGGAACTTTATCTAGATGCATGATCATACCTGAACCTGAACGCCCAGCCATCTCAAATGAAGAAGATGTAAGACCTGCAGCACCCATATCTTGAATACCAACAACGTGATCAGTTTTGAAAAGCTCTAAACACGCTTCAAGAAGAAGTTTCTCAGTAAACGGATCTCCAACTTGAACAGTAGGACGAAGAGATTTTGACTCTTCAGTAAAAGAATCTGAACTCATAACAGCCCCACCAAGACCGTCACGACCAGTTTTTGCACCAACGTAAAGTACAGGATTTCCAATACCTTCTGCACGACCATAGAAGATCTCATCAGATTTTGCAAGACCTAATGTAAAGGCATTTACCAGAATGTTTCCGTTATAACACTCATCGAAACTAGTCTCACCACCGATAGTCGGTACACCCATACAGTTACCGTATCCACCGATCCCTTCAGTTACACCACGTACTAAATATCTTTGGTGTTTTGAGATATCATCATCATTTAATACATTACCAAATCTTAGTGCATTTAAGTTTGCAACAGGACGAGCACCCATTGTGAAAACGTCACGCATAATACCACCAACACCAGTTGCAGCACCTTGGTACGGTTCAATAAAACTTGGGTGATTGTGTGATTCCATTTTAAATACAGCAGCATATCCATCACCGATGTCGATAACTCCGGCATTTTCACCTGGACCCTGGATAACCCACGGTGCTTTAGTAGGGAAACCTTTTAGGTGCACTTTTGAAGATTTGTATGAACAGTGTTCAGACCACATTGCTGAAAAAATACCAAGTTCTACAAGATTTGGTTCACGACCTAAAATCTCTTTTATATGTGTATAGTCATCTTGGCTTAACTTGTGATTTGCAAGTTGTTGATCTATATCAGGTAATTGTTGGCTCACGGATAGTTCCTAAAATTTTAGTTTTTAAACGTGGATTATATCTAAAATCTTCTAAATATTATTTTAATGGAAAGAGAACTCTTTTTTTGTTCGAATATTTTTTTTAAGTGAAAAGATATTAATGTATTCAATCTTCTCAATCTCATACTCTTTAACACCCTTAGGAAGTTTTACTTTAAAATCATCACCCTCTTCTTTACCAATCATAGCACGTGCTAGAGGGGAATGGATCGAGATCAAACCGTTTTCTATTTCACTCTCTAACACACCGCACAGAGTATATACTTCCTCTTCATCGGTATCTATGTTTATAATTGTAACCGTACTTCCAAATGAAACTTTTAGATGAGGATGGAGTGAAGGGTCTATCACATTTGCGGATTTTATCATCTTGTCAAGATAAAAAAGTCTTTTATCGATAAAACGAAGTTTCTCTTTAGCGGCTTGGTAGTCTGCATTTTCACTTCTATCTCCAAGTGCGGCAGCTACCCTTTTCTCTTCTGCAGTTTTGGGTTTTTCAATCTCTAGTAGAAATTTAAACTCTTCTACCAGAAGATCATACCCTTCTAAACTCATAGGTTCTGTCATAATTTAGTGGTGGAATCCTAAAATATAGTACGTTTCTTTTTGAGGAATTTTTTCAAGCTTAACTTTATACTTATCGCTGAAATGTTTTACTTTTTGATGTGCTTCTTCTACCAATTCATTAGAATCAGATTCGATTTTAATCTTTAAGTAATCTTTTGAGTTTGAGAGTGCTACATAGGCATTGTTCACTTTTAAATGATCGTGTAAGTCCATAATATGCTTCTCAATTTTTGCATAATCTTTTGTATTATTTTTTATCTTTTCAAACTGTTCAATCAATGTTTGATTTGGTGCATATCCTAACTGTATTAGCATCGCATCATTTTGCATATTTTGTCTCCATATTTTAGTAATTTGTTTTAAACAAAAATCATAACAGCTTTTTGTAAATATTCAGTGTGATTTTATATATTAGTTATATAATTATACAATTACAATAATTCTAAAAGAAGAGAGTCTAGCCTTATGACTGAAGCAATTTTAAAAAAGATTAAACAACTGCCGCCACTTCCGGAATCTGCTATGCAAATAGAAGCAGTGTATCAAAATCCGGATAGTACTTTTAACGACATGGTAAAGATCTTGGAAAAGGATCCTCTTTTAACTGCAGATATCTTAAAAGCAGCAAACTCTCCACTATACGGTTTTTCACGTGAGATCAATGCTATCTCTCAAGCTGTAGGACTTTTTGGGATGGGGACTGTTCGTGGTTTTGCTTTGGCATCGATTGTAAAGAAAAGCTTTCCTCTTGATTTATCTCCGTACGGAATCTCTAACGAGATGTTCTCTACTCTTTCAAAAAAACAACACGCACTTGTAACTGCATGGTGTTTAAGAAAAGAAAACAAACTTATGGGTGTTTTATCTCCTGCGGCTTTTTTAGTTGAGATTGGAAAAGTTCTTATAGCTCAACAAATTATTGCTGAATCAAAACAGGGAGAATTTCGTGAGGCTCTTGAGAAATTAAAAGATGTTGAAGAAGCTGAGAAAGAGGTTGTGGGTGCAGATACTCCAGAAGTTAGTTCTTTAATCTTCAGCCAATGGAAATTTGAATCAAGCCTTGTTGATGTAATCGCACACTGTGAAGATCCTGAAAAAGCGGAAGATGAAGATACAAAACGTGCAGCAAAAATTCTTCATGTTGTTCGTGTATCGGTACCTATGAACGGTGTTGTTACAGAGGAAAGTATCGCAGCAGCAAAAGAGTTAATCGCAAAATATGAACTTGATTTAGAAAGCTATGAAACAGCTATAGAAAATCTATAGAAAAAGATCTTACAACTTGAAATCTCTACTCATTAAGCTCACTCATGGATTGAGTGAGCAAGATACCACTGAACACGAACTCCAGCTCATTAAAGAATGGGTTGCAAAAAACTACCTCACATACAAAGACAATGTTTACAAATTTCATTCTAAATATCGTGCAGGAACTTTGGGACTTATCCAAAACAACACAGCATACCTGCATGTTATCGGTGAAAATGTAAAAGATTTATATATAGAGGAGATCGGTGTAGCCACAGAGGGTGATCTCATTATTGCAAAAAGATTGCTTGGCAAGCGTGGAACTCCCGCTGCAGTTATCGCTGAAATTGTAGGGCGTGAGCAAACCTACTCTATCGGTTACATTATAGAAAAGTACGGTCACAGATCGTTAGTAGATTTAAAAAGCGAGCATCCTGTCGGAGCAGAACTTAGCGAAGAGGAATTAAACAACCACAATCTAGGGGACCTTTTTAAAATAGACAACTTCGAAAATAAAGTGATTGAATTTCTTGGTAACCTTGATGATCCTTTAGTAGATGAGAAGATCGTACTTGCTCAGTTCAATAAGCATGACGAATTCGATGAAGAGGTTTTAAAACTTGCAAAATCATTTCCTGAGGTAGATGCTTCAAAATATCCAAAGAGAAAAGATCTCAGAGCATTACCTTTTTCTACAATCGATCCCGTTACCGCAAAAGACTTTGATGATGCCATCTGCTGGGATGATGCAAACTCTACTCTTTATGTAGCGATCGCAGATGTAAGTGAGTATGTAAAACCGTTCGGTCCAATAGATGATGAAGCGATATACAGAAGTTTTTCTATCTACCTGCCTCATCGTTCGATCCCGATGTTACCACGTGAACTAAGTGAAACTTTATGTTCACTCCAACCCCATAAAGACAGACTCTCTTATGTATTTCAGATGCAACTCGATCGTGAATCTTTAGAGGTTGTACACTCTGAGGTTTATGAGGCTATTATCCATTCAAAAAGAAGATTTAACTATGAAGAGATAGACCTCTTTTTTGAAGGGAAGCTCAAACCACAAAACAGTGATGAAGAAGAGGTTTTAGATGCGATCTCTAAACTCAAGCCTATTACCGATGCACTGCGTGAAAAGAGATTGAAAATCGGATTTGACTTTAGATCAAGCGAGATAGAGATGAAGATCGATGAACAGCACCATATTCTCTCAACACATGAAGCTGAGGAGACTCCGTCACACTCTTTGATCGAAGATTGTATGCTTTTAGCAAATAAAGAAGCTGCTGCACGTTATGACCGCGGTATTTTCAGGATTCACGAACCGCCTAGTCAGGCAAAACTGCAGGTACTTTATCAAGAGTTATCCTCTATCGGTATTCAGATAGAGATGAAAGATACGGTCAAAGAGACTATTGAGTTCATTCAAGAGCAAGCTAGAGACTTAAATCTTGAAAGTGAAGTGGATACACTGATCATCCGTGCACAGATGCAGGCACGTTATGCACCTATGAACTATGGACACTTTGGACTGGGATTTGAGCGCTATACACATTTTACATCTCCGATTAGAAGATATAGTGACCTGATTGTACACCGTTTACTCAAAGCTATCAATGCAGGTGATACCGCTGAGGGCTCTTACGTTCTTAGAAATATAGAATCTCTTTCAATGGCGATCAGTGAAAAAGAGCGTGAGGCAAGCACTATCGAGATAGAGTTTATGGCTCGTAAATATGCACGCTGGGCAAATGAGAACATAGGTAAAGAGTTTAAAGCAAAAATTTCGGCAACCGATCCTGAGCTTAGAGGTGAACTTAAAGATGAGATCGTTGGTGCGAAACTGCAACTCACTGCACACGATAATTTTGTTCTCTTTGAAGATGTCATTGTCAGAATCGATAAAGTTGATATTGCACGGGCGAAAATCTTTGCAACTGTTGTAAGAAGAGTTGATGTATAAAGCAGAGTTTGACAAACATATTCAAAGTAAAAGTGTCTCAAACGCCTTAGTCTTTTTTGGAGAGAGTGCTTTTTTAATAGATATGTACACTAAAATGATGACTAACATCGAGGATGCAAATACTCTTACATATTATTATGACGAGTATGACTTCAACTCTGCAAAAGCGCATCTTTCACAAGCGTCACTCTTTGGCGATCGCAATATTTTGATCATTAAGAGTGAAAAGAAAGTCAATAAAAAAGATCTTGAAACACTCATTGCACTGTGTGAAAAAAATCCAGATAATGTTTTTGTGTATGCTTACTACGGAAGCGATCATAAAACATATACAAAAGCGTTTGCAAAAACACAAGCGATGAGTGTAAGGTTTTTCAATCCAAAAGAGTATGAAGCGCAAAATATCATTCTCAACCTTGCTCAGCAAAAAAACGTCAATATAGATAAATATAGTGTATCCCATCTTCTTAATACTCATAATGCAGATGTAGCGCTTGCAGCCAATGAGCTTGACAAACTCGCAGTTTTCGATCGTGAAATTACCACTAAAGACATAGATAACATCGTATATGGTTTGGGGGAGATAAATCTTGAAGATTTTATGAAAAAACTTTTAGAAAAACGGGATATTACCGAAGATCTTCAAAACATACTCGAACACGGTGAAGATGAGATTCGTATTCTCACTACACTTACATCTTATATTACCCAGCTCTATATGTTCAATATCTATATCCGAGTTAACGGTGCACCCAATGCCCTTGATATTTTAGGCTACCCTGCTCCAAAATTTGTAGTTGATGCAAAAGCGAACCAATCAATTAAGATAAAGCCGCCTGTATATTATAAACTTCACGAGCTTCTTTTAGAGAGTGAACTTCAGATGAAAAGCACCCATACCGACAAAGGTGCTATTTTACGCTCTACCCTTATCCGTTTCCAAAAGATACTTTAAAAAAAATTATAATTAAAATATAAGGATTCTCCTTTAATAATTGGTGTTGTATAATATAAACATGGAAAATTATACAGAACTGTTAAGAGCTCATCATCTAAAAGCGACTCCTCAACGTATCGAGATCGCAAATGCTTTGATGCTCAATGGGCACTTAACTATAGAAAAACTCTATGATATATTGTTAAAGAAGTTCAATTCTATATCTTTGGCGACGATCTATAAAAATATAAATATTATGATCGAAAATGCCTTTATACAAGAGGTAAAACTTCCAAATGCCAAATCTGTCTATGAACTTACAAAAGAGGCACACTCACATTTAGTATGTGAAAAATGTGGAGAGGTAGAAGATATCCATTTAGATCTTTCTCCTATTCATGAGTTCGATCTCAGCCATACAAATTTTAAAGTCAATAAAGTTGATATGGTTTTATCCGGACTTTGCAAAAACTGCCAGTAATTTTTTGCTTTTAACATCCTCTTAGAACTCTTGCAGTATAATCACGTAATAATTTTTTCAAAAGGTAACTTATGCGTGGTTATAAAATTTTTGCTGGTACTGCAAGTGTCGATTTTGCTAAAGAGATCTGTTCTGTTTTAGATGTGCCGTTGGCAAAAGCTGATGTTAAAAAGTTTAGTGATGGTGAGATCTCAGTACAAATTTCTGAGTCTGTTCGTGGTCGTGATGTTTTCATTGTACAATCAACTGGTGCTCCATCTAATGACAACTTAATGGAACTTCTAATTATGACAGATGCACTTCGCCGCTCTTCAGCTTCAAGTATCACTGCTGTTGTTCCATACTATGGATATGCAAGACAAGATCGTAAAGCTGCTCCAAGGGTTCCTATTACTGCAAAACTAGTTGCAGACATGTATCAAACTGCGGGTATCGACAGAGTTGTAACAATCGACTTACACGCTGGACAAATTCAAGGATTCTTTGACATTCCGGTTGATAACCTCTACGGAAGTATCACTTTTGAACAATACATTAAGTCTAAAAACCTTAAAAACCCTATTATCGCTTCTCCGGACATCGGTGGGGTTGCTCGTGCTAGATACTTTGCAAGCAGAATGGGCTTAGAGATGGTTATCGTTGATAAACGTCGTGAAAAAGCAAACGAGAGTGAAGTTATGAACATTATCGGTGATGTTACAGATAAAGATGTAATTATGATCGACGATATGGTTGATACTGCAGGAACTATGGTAAAAGCTGCAACTGCACTTAAAAACAAAGGTGCTGCTTCTGTAATGGCATGTGCAACTCACGGTGTACTTAGCGGAAAAGCATACGATAATCTTTCAAACGGTGAACTTGATGAGCTTATCATTACAAATACACTAGAGACAAAACAACATAATAAAATTAAAGTTTTAACAGTAGCTCCGCTATTCGCTGAAGTAATCCGTAGAGTTTACCACAACGAAAGTGTTAACAGCCTGTTTATGTAGAGGAAAACCTTGGAAAATATTAGAAACTTTTCTATTATCGCACATATTGATCACGGTAAAAGTACACTAGCAGATAGAATTATCCAAGAGTGTGGAGCTGTAAGTGAAAGAGAGCTTAGCTCACAGATGATGGATACTATGGATATTGAGCAAGAGCGTGGTATCACGATCAAAGCACAATCTGTTAGACTTGACTATGTAAAAGACGGTGAGCACTATATCCTTAACCTTATAGACACTCCGGGCCACGTTGACTTCTCTTACGAGGTAAGTAAATCACTGGCATCATCTGACGGTGCACTTTTAATCGTTGATGCTGCACAAGGTGTTGAAGCACAAACAATTGCAAATGTTTACCTTGCACTTGATAATGACCTTGAACTTATTCCAGTTATCAATAAGATAGATTTACCTGCAGCTGAACCTGAACGTGTAGCTGAAGAGATTGAAACTTCGATCGGAATCGATGCAACAGATGCTGTACTTGTAAGTGCGAAAACAGGTATAGGTATCCGTGAATTAATTGACGCTATTGTTGAGCGTGTACCGGCACCTGTGGGTGATCCAAATGCGACAACAAAAGCTATCATTTACGATTCTTGGTTCGATACATACCTTGGTGCACTTGCACTGGTTCGTGTATTTGACGGAGAGATTTCAAAAGGTCAGACAATTAAACTTATGAGTAGTGGTGAAGAGCATCAAGTTCTTGATCTTATGTATCCACACCCTAAGAAAAAGATCAAAACACAAGCTATCAAGTCTGGTGAGATTGGTATTGTTGTTCTAGGTCTTAAAGAGGTAAGTGTTGTAAGTGTAGGTGATACTATCACAGATGCTAAAAACCCGACTGCAGAGCCTGTTGGGAATTATGAACCGGCAAAACCGTTTGTATTTGCGGGACTTTATCCAATCGATACAGATAAATTTGAAGATCTTCGTGATGCACTCGATAAGTTAAAACTAAACGATTCCTCTTTATCTTATGAGCCTGAAACATCAGTGGCTCTAGGGTTTGGTTTCCGTGTAGGTTTCCTTGGAATGCTCCATATGGAAGTTATCAAAGAGAGACTTGAGCGTGAATACGGTCTTGATTTGATTGCGACTGCACCATCTGTTGTGTATCATGTTTATCTGACAGACGGTTCAAACATAGAGGTACAAAACCCATCAGAACTGCCACCTGTTCAGAAGATAGATCATATTGAAGAGCCGTATGTACGTGCGACAGTAATTACTCCGAGCGAATACCTTGGAAATATTATTACTCTGTTAGTTTCTAAACGCGGGAACCAAACAAAGATGACTTACCTTAATGAAGACAGGGTAATGCTTGAGTATGAGATTCCGATGAATGAGATCGTAATGGATTTTTACGATACATTAAAATCTATCTCAAAAGGGTATGCTTCTTTTGATTATGAGCCGATCGATTTTAAAGAGGGTGACCTTGTTAAACTAGATATCAAAGTTGCGGGAGAAGCTGTAGATGCTCTAAGTGTTATCGTACCGAGAACACAAGCACTTCCACGCGGACGTGCACTTGTAAAGAACATGAAAGAGTTAATTCCTCGTCAACTTTTTGAAGTTGCCGTTCAAGCTTCTCTTGGAAGTCAGGTTATTGCTCGTGAAACTGTAAAATCTACAGGTAAAAACGTTACTGCCAAATGTTACGGTGGTGATATTACCCGTAAAAGAAAGCTTCTTGAAAAACAAAAAGCTGGTAAAAAGCGTATGAAAGCTATCGGAAAAGTACAACTTCCTCAAGAAGCTTTTATGTCAGTTCTGAAAATGGACTAAAATGCGCTGTATGATGTGTGAGAGTTTTTCTTACACTCATATCTGCAAATCGTGTCAACAAAAATTTCTCCAACCCTCTCTCTATAAAAGAACTCTTCACAATAATATTCAGCTCCTATCTTTTTACAAATATAATGAGATCAAAGAACTGCTCCACACAAAACATACAGATGTGGGTTACCATATCTACAATATCTTGGCAAAACATTCATTTGCCAAATTTGCAGAGGAGCTTCATACAAAAGAGAACTATATATCTATCCCCATAGATGACCAAGTAACAAGCGGATACTCCCATACTGCCATTCTCAATAAACATCTCAACTCTTACAATATCAAACCTATGTTTAATAAACTAAGAGCAAAAAACAGTGTATCTTATTCCGGAAAGTCTAAGTATTTCAGAGAAAACAATCCAAGAGATTTTGAACTAAAAAATTTTCAAGGGGATAAAATTATATTGGTAGACGATATCGTGACCACGGGTTTAACAATGAAACAAGCAATAGACTTAATTGGCCACAACAGAGTCGCTCTAGCCCTTAGTCTTGTGGATATCAGTCAAAAGTAATTTTCCCTTCTGATTAAAAAACATACAATTTTGTAATGTGAGTGTAATAAATAATTGTTATAATTCTCCTATGATTAAAACGATAATATTTACGATTTTATTAGCAGTTTATCTCAATGCTTCTGAAACTCTGCAGCAGAAACCTTTAACTTATGAAACCTCTATTTCACTTTTAAAAAGTATAGAGAATGACGGGATAATTTACGGTAAAGGGAAGCTTTTAGTCTATGTTTTTTTAGATCCTCTATGCCCATACTCACGTAAGTTTATCTCTATGGTTTCACAAAACCCTAAAATGTTATTAAAATATCGTTACTGTATCTATCTTTACAGTATTCCCCGCCTTCATTCAACGGATGCGGTATCAGCCGTTTATCTCTCTAAAAAACCTATAGATACCCTACTGAAGATCATGATAGAAAAACAAACAATAAGTGCTGTCGGTACTCCTCTCTCAAATCAAAGAGTACAAAGGATTGCAACTATAGCCAAAAAGATGAATGTTAATAAACGTCCCTTTTTAATTATTCAAAAGTGAGTTCTTAGATGTACTACCATACACCAAATATAAATAGATATGTTGATCAAGTTGTAAAATATCGAAAACCTATTATAGTTTTCTATTTTCTACTTGCAGCACTGCTCGCATTTTTATATCAACCGAAATTTCTCTCTTCCGATGAGCTGTTTTGGTTAAAAGATTCCAAAGAGCTCAAAAAAACGAACGCTCAACAGTTTGATACATATGATCTCTCAAAACTCATAATCCATATAAATCATTTCGATGAAAACTCCCTAGAAAAGTTAAAAAATCTTCACAAACAACTTCTAGCACTCCAAGGGGTTACAAAAGTATCTTCCCTTTTTAGCAACGACTTTATTGAGACAAAAAAAGATGATGGTTCAGAGATGGTTGTAGTTGTTAACTCTACAGACTTAGATACTTTACACCTTAAAAAGATGGTAAAAGAGGTGCATAACGACTACTGTAATGTTGTAGATGAAGATTTTCAAACATTTTACTTTTTTATCCGTACCCAAAAAGCAATCGATCTAAGTAGTTTAGATATTCCCGGAGAGTATGAATATATAGCTGTCACTCATGAGATCAACTGGCAGGTGATGTTTCTCTACGCATTTATTTTCATGCTCGTTACATTGATTGTTTTTCGTTTGCTCTTTCGTAACTATCTCGCTGCTATCGGAGGAATGATACTTGTCGCACTTTCAACGATCTTAACATTCACCACTATCATAATGGTTACAAATATCTATACTATTCATGTAACGATGCCTTTTATCACCATCAGTATCGCTTTAGTTGATTTTCTATACTTTTATTACAGATGGCATGTATCTCAATACAAAACGAACAAAGTGAATGCCCTGCGAAAAATGTTAAACCGCAGTATGGTTCCGGCAATGTGGACCTCTGTTTTAACAGCACTTGGACTTGGTAGTTTAGTATTTATCGATTCTGATATTATCAGACTTCTGAGTCTCAGTGTAATCATCTCCTCGATCATAGGGTATCTGTTAAACTTAACGTTTTTACCTGCATATGTAAGCCACTTTGAACTCAAACACACGCATGTTCCCTATGCAAAACTAGGATACCTTCTTGCATCGAATGAACTGCACTATTCGAAAAAGTATCTCTACAGCTTTTTAACCGTTACCTATCTGCTTCTTATAAGCGGCGGATATCTGATCTATTCAAAAAGCAATAACCTCTTTAAACTCCCTGTCAAAAACGAGCAAATTGAACTCAAAGTACCCTATAGAGAGATCGATCTAAACCTCATCCACTCTGTAGAAAAATTCAGTAACGATCTCCAAGAGAGATTTGAAGATGAACTCGGAGATATAAACTCACTTGCAACTGCTATAGAGAATCTAAACAATGCGAATACCCAAACAGATGAGCTTGATGAGGAGGCACTGCTGCAAGCTCTTTTTTATATGGACCTCTATAATTTGAGCGATAAATATTTTGATGAAAGTGCAATTAACATCGAGATTAATCTTTTTGATATCAATAAGCTTGAACTTCTGGAATGGCTTGTAAACTACAAAGGGATAGAACTCTATTTCATAGACAATAAAACACTGCTTGGTATCTCTAAGTATAGTCAAACACTTCTACTTGCGACGTCACTTTTTTCAGCCCTTGTTATTATCGGGCTTATCACAGGATGGATTTTTAGATCAATTGGGATGGTCTTTGTCGGTTTTACCATTAATGTTATCCCAATACTATGGTTTGGAATTATCATCTCACTGCTAAGCATCCCTCTGAGTTTGGAGATGCTTATTGCCATGACTATATCTTTGGGACTTGCTTCAGATGCAACAATTCACTTTGCCTTTAAATACTTCCGTTTGAGATATTTTGGACGCAGCCAAAAACATACACTTGAAAAAGTATTTTTCTATGCGGGTATTCCGGTTATCATAGGTTCTGCTGTACTCATTTTAGTATTTGCATCTTTATACTTTTCACAGATCCACTCACTCCAACTTATCGGAACATATAGTGCGATTTTAATTCTGCTCTCTTTACTGACAGACCTTTTCGTTCTGCCGGTAATGCTGCTGTTTGTAGATAAGTTTCAAACTGAGCGTTAAAAAAGCTTTTTAAAGAGTTTGTTCACCTCTTTATTGATCACTTTTTTCGCCTCGTCTTTTATGAGTGCGCTTGCATCTACTTGCACTTTAGGAGAATTAACATCTCCTTGTAATTTAACATAAAGCGGTGGATTGTTATTTGCAATAATCGTTACTTTTGAATCTATCTGTTTTGTTTTAGAGTTCAGTTTTGTATCTGTTGTTTTGATCGAAGATCTGTTTGATTTGAGATCAAGCGAAGCTACAATATTCTCTTTCTTAATTTTAGCGTTAAGATCACCGAAGAATTTTTGTTTATATAGATCTATTTTTGCATACTGCTTTGTTAAATCTAAAGCTTGGTTTTTCATAAACAACCCATCTTTTAATTTTGCATCACAGGTACCGCTTGCCGTTGCCAAATTGTACTTAACTGTTGCATCTACCGCTGATTTAAACAATTTCGGATAGATCAACATATCTAACACCTCTAAAGTATCCATATTTGAAAGATTCGCTACAAAATCATCGTTATGAAGTTTTGCATCTAATTTTCCTCCCGCAATGTTACTATAAGCGCTAAAATCTAAATCTTTTCCTTTTTTCACTTCACCGTTTGCAAGTATAGAACCTTTTAAATGACGTTCAGTTACAAAGAAGAACTTGTCTAGATCGTGAACTTTTACCTTGTAGTCACTATTGAGAGAATTGTCTTTCAGATTAAATCTGGCACGTTTTAGATCTAGATTTGCAAGATTTGAATTTAGATCTAGTTTCGTATCAACTAGAGTACCTTCTAATGTCGTAAAAGTTGTAGCATTAAAAGTTGTACGAGGCATAAGTGTCTTGAACTCATGTGTTTTACTGAGATATTTAGAATCAAGTACACCCTCGCTAATTACTGTTTTTACACTACCTTTTAAATTTTTCATATCCAAACTGCTCAAAGATGCACTCAGATCAAACGTAGCATCTGCATAATGGGGTTGTTTTAGCATATATAGAAGTTTTTGTAGTTTAAGATGTTGGATCGAAGCCTGGAGCGTTTTTGGTGCAAACTCTTTTAGCACTGCCTGAAAACTTGTGTTTGAGCCCGCAATGTCAGTTTTGCCTTTTATTTTCATCTGCTCTTTTGAGCCTTTTACATCACCGCTTAGTTTTAGATTTCCTCTGATATCTGCATTTGTAACCGGTTTTAATACTGCAAGTTCCTCAACATCCAGTGCATATTTTAGATCAAGTGTTAAGGGCTGGGGAACTACTTTTCCATCTGAAGATATTTTTACCAGATTTGAATTTAGCAGGTAGTTGTAAACGATCTCATCCCCTTGGAGTTTTGCATCTAACTTCATTTTAAAATCAGTTTGTGGGATCGTAATATTAAAATCTTTTTTCATCACATTAGAGTTTAGTTTCCCGTTTAATGTAATTAGTGTTATATCTCCGTCTAGTTGATGCGGAGTTATGTTTTTAAAGTTAAGGTCCAAGTTAATGACTGCACTTGCATATGCAGGTTTATTTACCATATATAGAAGTGTTTTAAGATCCGCTTTTTCGATTTTAGCGATGATTGCACTTGGATTAAACTCATTTAATTTCACATAATATGTAGTGTCACTTTTTCCAAGATCACTTTTTCCGTTGATCTCAAGAAGTTCTTTATCCCCTACTACTGTTCCGTCTGTAAAAAAAGAACCGTTTAACTTTGTTTGCAGCAGGTACTCTAAACTGGCCAAATCTTTTAGATCAACCATATAGTTCAAATCTAGTGACTGAGAGAAAAGCGAATAGTTCCCTTTTACAGATATAGTGTTGTTTTGAGGGAGCCATATCATTAGCTCAATTTCACTCATACTTAATCTGAATGTTCCTACTTTAGCATTTAAATGTGCCTTTGTATTTATTTGCTCTTCCAATATAGGCTTGACTATCGAGTTTCCAAAACTTGTAAACGCAAGGGTATAGACACTTGCCAAGAGTAGAAGTACTACTCCTATAATCCACTTTAATAACTTCATCATAACTCCAAAATTTTATATATAATGATACATTAATTGATATAATAGACCAAACGGCAAACTTGACATAACTAGACTAAACTTTATTTATATAATTTTTATAAGATACTACTTGACATTATTACACTCAATATGTATAATAGTGTCATCTTTTGAGAAAAGGAGAGTATAAATAATTATGTCTGAAGAAAAAAAAGATACACAAAATGAAGAATTAGAAGAGAGTTTAGAAGAGTTAAATGAAGAAGCTCAAGCTGATGCTGAAGCTGTTGACAATGAACTTGATCTATTACAAAACGAATTAACAACATTAAAAGATAAATATGCACGTGTTCATGCTGATTTTGAAAATATCAAAAAAAGATTAGAGCGTGAAAAATATACAGCCGTTGAATATGCGAACGAAAAATTTGCAAAAGATATGGTACCTGTTATAGATTCATTAGAGGGTGCTTTAAAATCTGTACAAACAGATGCAGATAAAGCAGAGCTTTTCGATAAGCTAAAAGAGGGAATTGAATTAACACATAAGCAATTTTTAACTTCACTTGAAAAGCATGGGGTAACAATGGTATCACACGATGAACCGTTTGATCCAAATATCCATAATGCTATCCAAAGTGTAGACAGTGAAGATGTTGAGAGTGGGCAAATTGTTCAAACTTTCCAAACTGGTTACAAATATAAAGAAAGACCGCTTCGCGAAGCGATGGTAGTCGTAGCGAATTAATTTCGCACAATGCAACAAAAGTTGCAAAACATATTTTTGAAACATCGTACAATGACGGTGTTAAAAATAAATAGTTTTAATCAATATAGAAAAAAAATAAATTAAAAGGAAAAAAAATGAGCAAAGTAATTGGTATAGATTTAGGTACAACAAACTCTTGTGTAGCTGTTTACGAAGGTGGTGAAGCAAAAGTTATCCCAAATGCAGAGGGGAAAAACACAACTCCATCAGTTGTAGCATTTACAGATAAAGGTGAAGTTTTAGTAGGTGATCCTGCAAAACGTCAAGCTATCACAAACCCTGAAAAAACAATCTCTTCTGTTAAGAGAATTATGGGTCTTATGATGAACGAAGAAAACGCTAAAAAAGCGCATGACAAAGTTACTTATAAGATCGTAGACAAAGACGGTATGGCTGCTGTTGATGTTGCTGGAAAAGTTTACACTCCGCAAGAGATTTCAGCTAAGATCCTTACAAAACTAAAAGAGGATGCTGAATCTTACTTAGGTGAAAAAGTTACAGATGCTGTTATTACTGTTCCTGCTTACTTCAATGATGCACAAAGAAAAGCGACTAAAGATGCTGGTACAATCGCAGGACTTAACGTTCTTCGTATCATCAATGAGCCGACTGCTTCTGCACTTGCATACGGACTTGACAGCAAAAACGATGAAAACGTTTTAGTATACGACCTTGGTGGTGGTACATTTGACGTTACAACATTAGAGATCTCTGACGGAACTTTCGAAGTTCTTTCAACTGATGGTAATGCATTCCTTGGTGGTGACGACTTCGATAACAAGATCGTTGACTTCTTAAACGATGAGTTCAAATCTTCACACGGAATTGATCTTAAAAATGACAAGATGGCATTACAACGTTTAAAAGATGCTGCTGAAAATGCTAAAAAAGAGTTATCTTCAGCTACTGAGACTGAGATCAACTTACCGTTCATCACTATGACTGAAGCTGGTCCACAACACTTAGTTGTAAAACTGACTCGTGCTAAATTTGAGGGTATGATTGACGGTCTTGTTAAAGAGACTATGGATCACATCACAACAGCTATGAAAGATGCTGATTTAGATAAAGGTGAGATCAAAGAGATCATCATGGTTGGTGGTTCTACTCGTGTTCCATTAGCACAACAAAAAGTAAGTGAATACTTCGGTGGAAAAGACCTTAACAAAGGTGTAAACCCGGATGAAGTTGTTGCTGCGGGTGCTGCTATTCAAGGTGGTGTTTTAAGAGGTGACGTTAAAGATGTTCTTTTACTAGATGTTACTCCGTTATCACTTGGTATTGAAACTCTTGGTGGTGTTGCAACTAAAGTTATTGAAAAAGGTACTACGATTCCTGTTAAGAAATCTCAAGTATTCTCAACTGCTGAAGACAACCAACCTGCAGTTTCAATTAACGTAGTTCAAGGTGAGCGTGAGTTCGCTAAAGACAACAAATCTTTAGGTTTATTTGAACTTGGTGATATCCCTGCAGCTCCACGCGGTGTACCACAAATTGAAGTAACTTTTGATATCGATGCAAATGGTATCTTAACTGTTAGCTCAACTGATAAAGGTACTGGTAAATCTCAATCAATCACAATCTCTGGTTCATCTGGACTAAGTGAAGAAGAGATTGAGAAAATGGTTCAAGATGCTGAAGCTCACAAAGCTGAAGACTCTAAAAGAAAAGAGTTAGTTGAACTTAAAAACCAAGCAGATGCACTTATCGCTCAAACTGAAAAATCAATGACAGAGATGGGTGATAAACTTGATGCTGAAGAAAAAGCTAAAATCGTAGCTGCTATAGATGCTCTTAAAGAGACTCTAAAAGATGAAAATGCTACTAAAGAGCAAATCGAAGAGAAAGTAAAAGCTCTTACAGAAGCAAGTCACAAAATGGCTGAGCAAATGTATAAACAAGAGCAAGAAGGTGCACAAGGCGGCGCTGATGCTTCTAAGAAAAAAGACGATGACGACGTTATCGACGCTGAAATCGAATAATCTTTAATCTTACTTTTTAATTTTAAAACGGTTGTCTTTATGACAATCGTTTTTATCTCCAAATATACACTTTCTATTTTTATAAATCCGAGTCAAAAATATACTAAATAATACTGTTGTAAAAATTCCACTAAAAACAGCTTGCGCTATAAGCCCTTGTGAATAAAATACTATTGTCAGGATAATACCTATAATTGAGAATACAAAACAGATGGGAATCTCCTTATCAAATATACTAAAATAATATCAAAGTCTATTTTAAAAGAGAGCGTGTTACAATTTTTATTATGCAAATAGGTTCAAATAACTCTTACAATACAATTGGTGCAAATGTTTATCAACAATCTCAAAACACTAATAAAGAGGATAAAAAAGAATCATCTACGCAAAAAGACTCAAAATCATCAAATAATAACCTACTAAAACTAGATGCTTCAGAGCAACAGCAAGTTAATAAACTTCAAGCCAGAGATAGTGAGGTACGTGCACATGAGGCTGCACATAAGGCAGCAGGTGGTGGACTTGCAGGTTCTGCATCCTTTTCTTACCAAAAAGGGCCTGATGGTAAAATGTATGCTATTGGTGGTGAGGTTCCAATCTCTTTTAAAGAGGGTTCCACTCCACAAGAGACTATAACAAACGCCAGACAAGTAGTTGCTGCTGCAATGGCACCCGCAAACCCAAGTCCGCAAGATTACTCGGTCGCTTCATCTGCACGAATGGTAGAGATGCAAGCGCAGCAAGAACTTGTTAAAGAGCTACAAGATAAACTCAATGCCAAAGATGCTTATAGTTCCAATCAAGCATCAAATTCTCAAAATAATACTCAAAACTTAGATATTGCTATATAAATAATCAATTTTGTGAACACAATTTGCTTATAATATATTGTTTTACTTTTGTAAAAATCAATACTAAGGATCTGTCATGAACCATGTTTATGCTGAAGTTGCTCTTTTTAGTGCCCATAATCCTAAGGTGAACCCTAACATAGTATTTTTAAAAATGGTGAAAGTTAATTTACGGCTTGATGATAAAGGGGGTTGATCCAATCATCTTGGTATCAATCTGTAGTTATCACTCCCTAAAAGGGAGTGGTTGTATTTTTAAAACTCTTCCTCATCGAATTCTGCCATATCTTTTTCATACTGCATCTGTTCTAGTGCCTCATCTGACATGAAAAGCTCTTTCATTTTTTTCACAAAAATAGTTCTGTCTTTTAACTCTGTAAAGTATGCATACGTTCCATATAACGCACCCACTATTGTCACAATTAAAATTATCTTTTGCAGTGGGTTAAACTTTTGTACATCCTCTTTTACTCTAAACTCACATACACCGCCCGGGCAATGTGTCGCTTTTTCTTTCATAAACAGATTAAACATTTTACACCCTATACAGATTGAAAATGCAGCTTCAAAAAAGAGTAAAAACATACAAATTAAACACACTAATACTTTTAGCGGATTTGGCTCAAAACTAATCACCAGATAATAAAACATCGGTACTGCTATGATAAAACCAAGTCCCCATGCAAAACGCTTTTGTGTTGCACCTACATATTCAGGTGTTTGATTTTGTACAAAAAAGCGTCCCACCATTAAGCTAGGTGCATAGCGAGGGTTTAGTATTCTAATTAAAAAATCTATAGTAAAAAAAGTGATGAAATACTTTGAAAATACTGCTGTTTGAAGCATAACACCGTTTGTTAAACCGATAAATGCTCCTACAAAAAGTAAAGCTGCCGCAGCTCTAGCTTCACGCTCGTTAAGTACTCTTACTTCATATCCTGGAACTTTTTCTCCATATTCCGGTAAAAACCCCATCTATGTCCTTCTACTGAAAATCTTTTTGTGCCTCTTTTAAAGCACCGTTAAAATCCATGATCTCTCCACCATGTTTTTTCTGAAATTGTTTTGCCGCTTCCAAAGTACTGAAACCGTATTTACTCACACGGCTCATAGTCCCTCTTACATTGCTTCCAACTACATAGTAAGCTTCAAGCACAGGAATAGGCTTTAGAGTAGTTACATTGATAACTTGTGGATTTTTCAACTCTACACCTTGATTTAAATGATCAGCCAGACAGTGAATAGAGCAGTACTGATATTTACGATTTGCATCCTCTGCAATATAGCCAGTTTTATAAAACTTCACTAGATTCATACCACATAAATGACAGTGATATTTTTCTTTCCCTTCTTGTACCAGTACAGCATCTTTTTCACTTACTGACTGAAACATAGCTTTTGGTTTTGGATGTGCCTTGTGTGTCATCTCAGATTTTTGACTACAACCTGCGAATCCTATTAAAAACAGCGCTAAAATTATATTTTTCAACATATCAATTTTCCTTCTATATAATATCAATTTCAATAAAATTGTAACTTTTTATCATTACAATTATATTAAATCAATCAAAAAGGGAACGTATGTTCAAAAAGAAAATAATTCACTATGCAAAAGAACTGCTTTTTGTTATTCTGTTTATGACTCTTATAGCTAATATACTAAGTTTGTATAAAAGTCAGGACTTAAATAAAGAAGCTTTAAAAATCACTACTTTTAAACTTATAGATAATTCAAAATATCAAATAGACAACACTAAACCTTTGCTTATACATTTTTGGGCTACATGGTGTCCTACATGTAAACTTGAATCTTCAAATATAGAGCTATTATCTAAATACTATAATGTTGTTACAATTGCTGTTAACTCTGGAAGCGACTATGAGGTTCACTCCTATCTTAAAGAGAGAGATTTAAATTTTAAAGTAGTAAACGACACAAACTCGGAACTTTCTAAAATATTTAACATTCAAGCATATCCTACTACATTTATCTATGATAAAAAGCAAAACTTAGTTTTTGGAGAAGTTGGTTATACAAGTACTTTTGGATTGTTTTTACGAATGTGGTGGGTAGATTTTCTAAAATAACAGGGGTAAGTAGGATAAAAGCCTTACGCTTTTATCTCTACTTTATAAGCTTTGTCCGATAGTGGAACCCATGGACGCTTAATGTGTTGTGGACGACGTAACTTATCGTTCTCGTTTAGTGGACGAGTAAGTTGGTCTCTCCATCCTTGGTAAATTTTGAAGTTATTTTCATAGTTAACATAGATGTCACCTATTTTATCACCAGCTTGAGCAGGCTCTAAAATAACTTTTTGGTGCCAACAGTGCATACCAGAAATTGGATCCGGGTGTGCAGCAGCTACAGCATTTTGCCATGAACCACTTAGACCATCCCACCAGATATTTCCGCTATCACGGTTATAGTCAGCAAAACGTTCAGTATGGAAAGGTACGATACCTTGAGTATATTTCAGTTTACCTACTTTACCATCCATTACAAGTTCAGCAGTTGGAACACCAAAGCTGTTTAATCCACTTGTACCATCGTAATCTTCAATTTTAATTTGACCTTCTGCAGTACCTGCATTTTCTACTTTAGCAGCCATGAATTGAGGGTCATTCATATTTCTTGCAACCGGTTGAGAAGCAACTTTACCGTCAGTAACACCGTTAGGGATACTTACAGAGTTAACAAGTTTCCATCTACCACCGTGGTGTGAACAAGCTAAAGTACCTGGTAATACACCTTCAGTTGGTACAGCCATAGCAACAAAGTGACCAGACTCTAAACCAGTTACTGAATCCACGATTCTAACACGGATAGCATCACCACGTTTGAAACCTTGACGCTTAGCATCTTTAGTTGAGATCCAGATTGGATCGTGGTTTTGCGAGATCTCCATTAAGTGTTTAGAGTTCGCAGAACGTGTATGAATGTTGTACGGTAAACGGAATACAGTATTTAACGCATACGAGTTCTCTTCAGTCATATATGTATGGTCTACATGAGATACGATGTGTTCCATTCTTTTTTTCTCTTCCGGTGTTCTCGGATAGAATGGAATTGCATATTCTGGCCATTTCCAGTCATCAGCTAACCACTCACAGAAGAAGTCAAGTTTCTTATCCATTGTTGCGAAACCTTCCATTTTCTTACCGTCAATCTCGATACCGATAGAGTGTTTTTTACCATCATGCTCAACAGACATAACACCTGTACGTTTATCAATATGTACGTGATGTTTGTTATATTTTTTACCGTGAGCGATATAGTTATTACCCTCTTCTTTAATCTCACGCTCTTGTGCAGAGTAGATTTTACTCTCTTCCATCCAAGCACCGTGATCTCTCATATACTCATAAACTGGGTATTCTTTATCTTTGTATCTTGCATCAGATGTAGCAGTTGCTTTAAGATTTGGTAAGTTATCACCAAATGCAGCATCATACCACTCAGCAATTGTAACAGGTTTACCAGGATTCTTTTTAGATTCCCACATTTTCTTGATACCAAGTTTACCAGTTGGATCGATGTAGTTAACACACATATCAAACCAGAACTCATTCTCTTCCCAAACTTCACCAAGACCAGCTTTGATGTGTGCTTCAAGTGTAGCACGGTTAGGGTTAGTCGGTTTCCATCCAGCTTTTTCTAATGCAACTCTCATTACCGGTTGACGGAATGAAGTCCATCTTGCAGGCATTGTTGCTTCAGAGTGTTGATCGTGACGCTCACCAGCTAAACCAACAGGTAAGATATAGTCAACATGCCAGTTTGTTTCAGACCAAGTTGGTGAAAGGTTGAAAGTAAGTTCCATTTTCTTTTCATCTTTAAGAACCTCTAACCATCTGAAACCATCCGGGTTAATCCATACCGGGTTATACATACGAGGAATCCATACAGCAAGTTTAGTTGGAACGTTAAGTCCTTTAGCTTGCCATTTCTTTTGCCACTCTGTATCAGTTAGGAGGTGTGGTAACAAGAATGATAACTCGTAAGTTGATAATGGCCATTCAGGCGGCCAAGTTAATTCGTTGTAAACATCTACAGGAGCAACGTTAGCACCACGTTTACCTTGACCAACAGTAGCAGCCCCACCTTTACCAGCAACAGAAATTACGTGCCAGTGGTGGAAGAAAGTACCACCCTCTGGTCCGATAGCACCACGAAGAGCAATTGGTAAATAACCAGTTCTACCACTCATCCAACCACCACGGTTACCAGCAGCAGTTGCACGCCAGAAGTAAGAAGAGATTGAAGTACCAGCCCAGATAAACATTTCATAAAGTTTCTCTAGTTTATATGCAGGAACGTGTGTCTCTTTTGAAACGTGCTCTAATGTATATGGAGTATATAACTCTTTAATAGTATCTAAGAATGCATCGAAATCGTTCTTAGTAGGTACTTTAGAGATATACCCTTTTTCTACCATATACTCTAAGTATTTTTTGTTATCTAAGAATACTTCCCAGTTCATCCATTTTTTAACGAAATCACGGTTTACTTTACCTTCGTTAAGAATTCTTTGTGTTAAGTATAGATAGATTAAAGGCTCAGTACCAGGCCATGCAGCAATCCAAAGGTCTGCCATACCAGCAGAGTTAGACATACGTGGGTCCATAACTACAAGTTTTGCACCTTTAGCTCTTGCATCAGCGATAAATGAAGCTGACTGTTGGAAATAGTGACCAGCATCAGCAGCGTGAGAAGAGTTAAGGAAAATTAACTTAGCGTTAGCCCAATCCGGAGATGTTCTATCGTCATTTGCCCATTGAATTGTTGGTGTACGACCACCTGATGAACAGATGTTTGTATGTGAATTGAATGCATCACAACCAAGTGTATGCCATACTTTACCAGTAAATCCGTTCTCATTTGGACGACCAACGTGGAACATTACAGATTTTTTAGATAACTCGTCACCTTTAGCTAATGTATCTCCCATCTTCTTACCGATAGTAGTCATAGCTTCATCCCATGTAGTACGGATCCATTTACCTTCACCACGAGCAGAACCTGGAGCACGCTTTAATGGGAATGCAATACGATCCGGATCGTACATTTGAGATTGTGTAGCGTAACCTTTTGCACAGTTTCTACCACGAGAACCTGGGTGCAGTGGGTTACCCATATATTTTTTAACTGTGAATGATTTTTTATCGATCCATGCAGTTAAACCACAAGAAGCCTCACAGTTTGAACATGCAGTTGGAACGATTGTATAATCATTAACTTCGATACCATCCGGATTTGATTCACTTCTTACACCGTGACGATCAATACCACCACGTTTCCAATCATCACCATCTAATTCTTTAAAATCTGACCACTCTTCCATTGGAGGATAGAATGATAATGAATCCGGAGTATTAGTAAATTTGCTCTCTTCAACAGATTCAGCGATAGCATCAGTTGTAAAAACACCCTTTGCAATTGCAGCACCAGCAACAGTAAATGCAGCACCTTTTAAAAATGTTCTTCTACTTTCTAAATACATTTATAATCCTCTTCTTAACTTAACGGTAATAATTGTGGTATTACTAACCAAACGTGTTTAACAACCCATAACCCAGCGATTGCTAAAATTGCTGCTAAATTTAACATAGCAGTTGAGTTATTTACTCTACTTAATGCTACAAGTAACATTGGTAAGATATATGCTGTCCATTGACCAATCCAGAACATAGTTGCATATTCACCGTGACCTTTAACATAATCAATAATTGCAGCAACTTCTTCAGCTTTCATTGAACCGAAGATATACTCTGACATATAGATAATAAATGCCATTAATGCACTTAATCCAAGTACAGCACCGAAAAATCTTCTTGTTTCATCACTTAATTTAGATCCACCGATTAAGATCATAGCTGCAGAACCAGATAGTGTAGCTGCTAAAATCATTTGTGCAGACTCAGTTGGCATTTGCCATAATTCACGAGCTGTAGCTTCTGCCATAATACCAGCAGTATATAGCGTAACAGGGATAGCAAGTAAAGTTACCCAGAATAATAATTTGTCAAATGCTTCTGTGTTGTTTCTTAACAGCATAACAACGATCATTAGGAACTCTAAACCAACAAACAGTGTAGCCATCCATGCACCAACTGTAATTGCAGAAGTCCAGTGTGGATATACGAAAATATGCCACATTCTCCACATTTGGTGAAGGTCTAACCATGTGAATAGTAAGAAGATATTCATAAATACGAACGATACGATAAGTGTAGAAGTTCTTAAACCTTCCATCTCATTTGCATTTTTCTTCATTAATAGGAAAAGCATAAAGATCAAACCAGTACCTATACTTTTCGCCCACATATTCATAGTAACATACCAACCCCAAAAGATATCCGGTAAAGCTACGTCCAAAGTTACTACAGCGTTTGTAGCTGCTAAAGTTTCATGTACCATTAGTGATGCCCTCCTAGTGGAAGTTTAGTGATATTATTGAATAAGTTATGTCCCTCTTCTCTTTTTGAAGCAAGTGGGTTAAGAGTAACGTTTCCACCACCAGTATAGTAATGATGAGGGTTAGTACCTTTTTCAGGTTTACGAACTTGAACATCACCTTGGTGAGACTGAATATATTTAGAGATGTTTGATGTTGGATCATCTAAATCACCAAAGATATTTGCTTGAACTGGACATGCAACAACACACGCTGGCATCATTGAAGAAGCGATACGGTGAGCACAATATGTACACTTATCAGCTGTTTGTGTTTGTGGATCGATATAGATCGCTCCATATGGACAAGCCATTACACAACCTGCACAACCGATACATCTTTCTTTATCAATGTTAACAATTCCATTATCTAAGTAGTGTAACGCACTTACCGGACAAATTCTCTCGCATGGAGCATTTTCACAGTGGTTACATCTTAGAGGTGTAAATGTTCTTTTAGTTTCTGGGAAAGTCCCAACGTCTACATATTTAACACGTAATCTCCATGTACTAAGTGGAACCTCATTTTCCACTTTACATGCGATCTCACAACCTTTACATCCCATACATAGATGCAAATCAACTAGGAAACCTAATTGCATATATTCTCCTTTGACCAAATACGGCTAGTTTAATATTTATAACCAAGACTAATTAAGATTAAAAGAAGCCCTTATATACGGGTATAGGGACTCTTTTTACTGTAAATATAGTAACTAAGTAACCTTAAATAAAAAATAAATTTATGTGATTTTTTTGAGATATATTTGGAAGTGGGTAATTTTAAACTTAAATAATTTTTTTAACTAAACTATTAAAAGTTTATAGAATTTATCTTATAAGCTCGAGTTATATCTTCTAATAAAACGATTTTGATAAATTGATCTTTGTGTAACTCTTCTACATTATCTGCAAAATATGCGATTGCATTGCTTTCAACTAAAGGAGACAACATTCCTGAGCCTATTTTATTATCTCTTGTAGGGGTAAAAATACCGTTTTCCAAAGATCCTAACACCATGTTATCTCTTCCGCTTCTAAGTTTTAGCTCTTTAGCACTTTTTGCATAGAGTGGAGTATGGTAACAATTAGTAGCACCCTGCTTTTTAAAAAGTGCCGGAATTGAAAGTGTAAATACATTTAACATAGTTGTTAACGGATTTCCAGGCATAGCCATTACTAAAGTTGTTCCCATTTTACCCATCATAGTTGGACGGCCCGGTTTTACATTTACACCATGAAAAATAGATTCTAAACCGTTAGCTACATATGCTTGGTATAAAAAGTCTGCATCGCCCATGCTGATACCGCCTGTTGTGATAACAACATCGTAAGACTTTAATGTAGAAAGGAATTGAATTGTTTGCTCCAGATCATCTGGAATAGAGCCGATATAAGAGGCTTTAAATCCAAACTGTTGTAAAAGAGATTTAATACCAAAAGCGTTCGCATTGTAGATCTCATCTTCGTTTGCCTGTTCCCAAGGTTCTTTAAGTTCATCACCTGTTGATACAATGGCGATGTTTAAAGGAGCAACAACCTCTATGGTAGTTATCCCTTGAGAGGCTAAAAGAGCTATATGGGCAGCTGTTACAATTTCACCCTTGTGAAATAAAATTTCACCAGCTTCTAGCTCTTCCCCTTTTTTTCTTAAATTATCACCTAGATTGATATTTTCAGGAACAACTACGCTCTCAGCTGTAACATCGCTACAGTTTTCAATAGGAGCTATTGTATCAATCCCTTCGGGAACTTTAGCACCCGTCATGATTTTACAACATTCACCCTCTTTTATTTTACACTCATGTGCCTCTCCTGCAAAAACAGTAGATACGATTTTGAGTTTTTTCCCTTTATCTGAGTGTAAAAATGCAAATCCGTCCATTGCAGAGTTATCAAAAGATGGTAAGTTTTTCTTTACATATATATCAGTAGCCAAGATTGATTGTTCAGATTCCATTGTTGGAACAAATAATGATTCGGTTTTAGGCGTTATTACCTCTATAACCTTTTCTTGGGCTTGACTTAATGATAATGATGTAAATTTTGGCAAAACTACTGTCCTATTTTAATCTAACTCTTACAGATTGTTCGTGTGCAGTTAACCCTTCAGTATTTGCGATTAAAGCACACTCTTCACCTATCTCGTTAATAGCTTTTGAACTAAACGAGATTATAGATGATTTTTTCATAAAATTCTCTACACCTAGCGGTGAATAAAACTTCGCAGTACCACCGGTAGGTAATGTATGGTTTGGACCTGCTACATAATCTCCTATCGCTTCTGGAGTGTTGTGTCCTAAGAAGATTGCACCTGCATGTTTAATAAACGGTAACAGTTCAAACGGTGACATAGTAGCTACCTCTAAGTGTTCAGGTGCTATTTGATTCATTAAATCTATAGCTTCATCCATATCAGATGTTACGATAATCGCTCCACGCTCTTCAATAGATTTTCTAGCAATCTCTTGACGAGGAAGTTTTTGTAACCAGTTTTCAATCTCTACTTTTACTTCATCTGCAAGTTTCTGTGACGGAGTAATTAAAATAGAACTAGCCATCTCATCGTGTTCTGCTTGAGATAAAAGGTCAATCGCCATGTGATTAGGATTTGCACTCTCATCTGCCAAGATTCCTATCTCACTCGGTCCTGCAATCATATCGATATTTACATCACCGAAAACCATCTTTTTAGCAGTTGCTACAAAGATATTTCCCGGACCTGTAATTACATCAACTTTTGGAATATTTTCAGTCCCGTATGCCATAGCAGCAATTGCACTAGCACCTCCAACTTTAAACACTTTTGTCACACCACATAAGTGACAAGCTGCAAGTAAAAGTTCATTTGGTTCGTTATCAGGTGTCGGTGTACATACTACGATCTCTTCTACACCCGCAACTTGTGCCGGGATAACATTCATAAGAAGTGATGACGGGTATGCCGCTTTACCACCGGGGATATAAAGCCCTGCACTGTCAACCGGTGTTACTTTTTGTCCGAGTATTGTACCGTTTGCTTCATCATCAAACCAAGATTTTGGTTTTTGTTTTTGGTGATAAGACTTAATTCTGTCATATGCCAAGTGAAGAGCATCTTTTAACTTTTTATCTAAATTTTCATACGCTTTAGCCATAGACTCTGTAGAAATTTGTAAATCTTCATCACTTGCCGGTGTCCATTTATCAAATTTGCTAATATGTTCTTTTAAAGCTTTATTTTTATCTGTTCTAATTTCGTTAATTATATTCATTACTATATTGCTAACTGTCGCAATATCCATTTTTCCACGCCCTAAAAGCTCTTGGAAATTAGCCTCAAAATCACCATCTTTTGAATTTATAAACATCATTTTATTTTGCCTTATTTATTTGTATCAAATGTTTTTTTTACAACTTTTAATGCTTCTAAAAAGTACTCTTCTCCAACTGCACCCATTAAAGGTTGGTACATCGGTTGTCCGTTTGCATCTAGAAACCAAAGTGTCGGTGTTCCCGGTCTCCACAGCTCTTGAGGAAATCTATCCCCTTCATCACTATACGCGATAATAGAGACAAAATCTTTGTTTAAAGCATCAATAACCTGCTTGTTTGAAAAAGTTGTTTTTTCTAAAATTACACAGTATTTACAAGAGTGTCTTGAAAAAACAAATAAAACAGGCTTGTTTTCCTTTTTTGCTGTTTCTACACCGCTTGTAAAATCTTGTGCCCAGTTGATCTCGTTTGCAAAAAGAGATCCGCTTAAAAGCATCATTATAATTAATAACTTTTTCATAATTTTTTCACCTTCTTCAATAACTCTTTTGCACACTCGTGTGCCGGTTTATTTGTTACGTCTACTACCACGTCAGCCAATTTCAAATACTCGGGACGACGTAAATCATACAGTTCTTTAGCTTTTTTCAGGTCCTGCAGTAAAGGTCTTTTTTTAAACTTTTTAGCTGCATTTGGATGCTCTTTTATACGCTGGATTATTTCATCAAAAGGGGAATCCAATAAAACAATTGTACCTATTTTTTTGATGTTTTTTTGTTTATAAAATCCGCCGCCTGTAGATATAAGCGTGTTTTTAACACTCTCTTCCAACCATTTAGCAACTTTTTTTTCTATTTTTCTAAAATACTCTTCACCCTCGATTTCAAAAATAGTTTTAATTTTTCTATTTTCCATACTCTCAATAAGATCATCAGTATCCATAGCTATATAATCAGAATGTTTGATAACTTCACGAGCAACGCTCCCTTTACCAACACCCATAAAACCAATAAGTACAATATTTTTCATTCTTGTAAAATTCACCTTTATATAAAGCTACAGCCATTTTCTTTCGACATTATATATAATTATTTTTAAACTACCATTTAATAAGAGTTGGTATAATATCCACTTTCAAATCAACTACATAAAAATTAGGTAATCATCATGAAAAACAAAAAACTTTTCACCCTTGGATTTAGCTCTATAGCTGTTTCACTATCGCTCTTACTCTCAAGCTCACTTTTTGCAGAGGCGACAAAAAAAGATGCCGAGACATCAAGACTTGAAGCACTCGCTAAGTTTACAAAAGTTATCTCGATAGTTGAGCAATACAATGTTGACGATGTTACGATTGAGGAGCTCATCGATAAATCACTTGACGGGATGATGAAAAACCTAGATGCACACTCAAACTATTTGACGCAAAAAGACTATAAACGTTTAAAAGTGCAAACAGACGGTGAGTTTGGTGGACTGGGAATTACTGTAGGTATGAAAGACGGTGCACTTACGGTAATCGCACCTATTGATGATACTCCGGCAGATAAAGCCGGTCTCCAAGCAGGCGATATTATCTTAAAAATAAACGAGCAGTCAACACTTGGAATGACTATTGATGAAGCTGTTTCACTAATGAGAGGAAAAGTTGGAGACCCTATCGACATTACAATCGTTAGAAAAGATGAGCTACAACCGATAGCTGTACATATCGTTCGCGGAAAAATCACTATAGATTCAGTTCATTCAAAAACTGTCGGTGAAGATATCTTATATATCAGAGTTTCAAGCTTTGATAAAAAAGTAGTTGAAGATGTTACAAAAGCAATCAAATCAAGAAAAAGTACTACAAAAGGGATTGTGCTAGATCTTAGAAATGATCCGGGAGGACTTTTAGATCAAGCTGTAGGGTTAGTGGATATTTTTGTAAATGACGGAAACATCGTATCTCAAAAAGGGAGAGATAAACGAGAAGACAAAGTATATAAAGCTTCTCGCTCTTCTACATTAACTGATGTCCCAATGGTTGTTCTTATCAACGGCGGAAGTGCTAGTGCAAGTGAGATCGTAAGTGGTGCTCTTCAAGACCATAAACGTGCCGTTTTAGTCGGTGAAAATACTTTTGGAAAAGGGAGTGTACAAGTTGTACTTCCAATTACAGAGGAAGAGGCAATTAAACTTACAATTGCAAGATATTACCTTCCAAGCGGAAGAACTATCCAGGCAGTTGGTGTGACACCTGACATTACCGCATTACCGGGTGAGTTAAAAACACATAAAAACGAGTTTGCAATTAAAGAAGCAGATCTCAAAAAACACCTCGAACAAGAGTTAGAAAAAGTTGATGGAAAAAAATCTGCCGACAAAGCTAAAGAAAAAGATAAAAAAGATATAATTACGCCAGAAATGTTAAACAAAGATAATCAACTCAAAACTGGTGTTGATATTTTAAGAGCTCTTATAATTACGAAAGGATAATTTTTAACATGGAAAAAAAAGAACTTCTTTATGAAGGTAAAGCGAAAAAAATCTGGTCTACTGAAGATGCTAACTTAGTGATATCTGAATTTAAAGATGATTTAACAGCATTTAATGGTGAGAAAAAATCTAGTGAAGCTGGAAAAGGTGCACTAAATAATAAGATCTCTACTGAGTTATTTAAAATTTTATCAGAGAACAAGATCCCTACTCACTTTGTAGAAATGTTAGATGACAACCATATGCTTCATAAAAAAGCTGATGTTATCTTAATAGAAGTAATTGTAAGAAATATCGCTACAGGTTCACTTTCACGTAACCTTGGAATTGAAGACGGAAAAGTTCTACCGTTTACTTTAGTTGAATTTGACTATAAAAACGATGAGTTAGGCGATCCAAAACTTAACGATCAACATGCACTTATCTTAGGTCTTGTAGATTATCAAGATGAATTAGACAAACTTCGCAGAATGGCTAGACAAGTAAACGATGTACTAAAACCTTACTTTGCGACAAAAGGTCTTAACCTAGTTGATTTCAAACTTGAATTTGGTAAAGACTCTGATGGGAACATCATCCTTATTGATGAAATTTCACCGGACAACTGTCGTTTCTGGGATGCCGAAACTGGTGAAAAAATGGATAAAGACAGATTCCGTCAAGGTTTAGGTGGACTAAAAGTAGCTTACGAAGAAGTACTAAACCGTATATTAAACAAATAAATTCAAGGGAAAGAGAAAGAATGAAAGCAATTGTAAACGTATCTTTAAAACAAGGTGTATTAGATTCTCAAGGAAAAGCTGTACATCATGCATTAGGTTCATTACACTTCAACGGTGTAGAAGATGTTCGTGTTGGGAAACAAATAGTATTACAACTTCAAGAGACTGATAAAGAGAAAGCTATGGCTGATGTTACTAAAATGTGCGAAGAGCTTTTAGCAAACACTGTTATTGAAGATTACGAGATCGAGCTAGTATAATGAAAGTTTCAATTTTACAATTTCCAGGTACAAACTGTGAATATGATACACAGTATGCATTTGAAAAATTAGGTGCACAAACAGAGATCGTTTGGCATAAGTCAGAATCAATTCCGGCAGACACAGACCTATTGGTTGTTGCTGGAGGATTCTCTTATGGAGACTACTTAAGAAGTGGTGCTATTGCAAAATTTTCACCTGTTATGCAAGCTGTAAAAGAGTATGCTGACAAAGGTGGAAAAGTTTTAGGTATCTGTAACGGTTTCCAAGTTTTAACAGAATCTAGACTTCTTCCGGGTGCACTTAAAAGAAATGAAAACCTTCATTTTATTTCAAAACACCATCACCTAAAAGTTGAAAACAACGATAATACATTTTTGAAAAAGCTTGATAACGGTGATGTTGTAAATATACCTATTGCACACCATGACGGAAACTACTACATTGATGCAGACGGACTTAAAGAGCTTGAAGAAAACGGTCAAATTCTTTTAAGATATACAGATGCAGAAGGTAATGTACAAAACCCTAACGGAAGTGTAGCTTCTATTGCCGGTGTTTGTAATAAAAACAAAAACGTATTTGGTCTTATGCCACACCCTGAGCGTGCTATGGAAGCAGTTCTAGGTAGCGATGACGGTGTTAAAATGCTAGAAGGATTTTTAGAGTCGTGATCGTTAGACTACTTTTTATCCTCTCTCTCATTACTAGTGCTTTATTTGCAAACAAAGTAATCTACTTTAGCTATGATGAAGTACCCCAAAGAGTGATAAAAGGGCAAATCTTTGATGTGACGGTGAAAACACTCTCTACCGTCAAAGATTTTAGCGATATAAAATACGAATTTAGCGATCATAAGGGTATTCGTGTTTTAAATAAAGTACCCTACAGAGTAAAAAAGGGGAAGTTTTATTACGATACTTTTAAACTCTACCTTACATCTAGCAGAGCAAAGCTCCCAGATATCGAAGCATATCTTGTAAGTTCTCAAGAGTATGATTCTACTACAATCAAAGGGGATAAGTTAAACATTATTACACTTAATCCCCAAAGAGATTTTTCACATGTTATTGCAGATGAATTCTCTTTAAAAAACTACAAAACAACAAGCTATGACAACAAACATAACATTATAGTATTTAGCGCAACAGCTCAGAACTCTATGCTTAATGCTATGGAGTTTGAAAATGTCTATAAACAGGGACAAGAGTCTTTACAACAATCTCTTAAAAATGGAAAAATCACTTACTTTGTAGTAATTGATAAGAAATATGAAACATTTACATTTTCATATTTTAACCTCCTTGAAAATAAGTTTATAGACATTGAGATTCCTATTATTGTAGATGATGACAGTGTAGCGACACAAACAGATCTCAAACCGCAAAATCAATCACATGAAAAAGTAAAAATGTATATAGCTATAGCGGTTGCATTACTACTTGTAATTTTGATCTTATGGAGAAAAAAATATATCTATTTAATTTTAGTTATTTTCCCATTAGGATATATCTACTTCATAGCTACACCGCAACAAGAGATTTGTATAAAAAAAGATGCGTCTATCCACCTACTTCCGGTAGACAATGGAACAATTTTCGAAATTACGGAAAATCAAAAATATCTTCTCAAAGAGGGAAGTGTTAAAAACTATATAAAAGTTAGACTAGAAAACGAAAAAATAGGTTGGGTTAAAAATGAAGATACTTGCGCATATTAATTGGTTATTTGCAACAATTATAATATTTACCGCTCTAGCCTTATCAATATTATTCCACTTTATTCTACCAAGACCCTACCCTAGAAAGATTTCATCTTGGTTTATCCGTGTAACTACTTTTTTCCGCACTACAATTAAAGGTGAAGAGGCTGAAGATGTACAAATGTTTTTGGTTAACCATCAGAGTGACCTCGATATCGGCGTAATGGAAACTACAACAAAAAAAGACCTTGCTTGGGTAGCTAAAAAAGCTCTTTTTCACGTTCCTTTCTTCGGTCTTGCTATGAGACTTCCCGAAGATATTGAGATAGAGCGTGAAAGCAAGACCTCTCTTGTAAAACTTTTAAAAGCGACGAAAGACAGACTTTCAAAAAAGAGAGTTATTACTATGTTCCCTGAAGGTACACGCTCACGTACAAAGAGAATGCTTCCTTTTAAAGCGGGTGCGAAAGTTATTGCAGACAAGTACAAACTAAAAGTACAACCTGTCGTTTTAGTAAATACTGCAGGGTGTTATGATGTCAAAACTTTTTACTATATGCCTAAAAATATCAAGGTAGTTTTTTTAGAGCCATTTATTGCAGACAAAAGCGATCCTGATTGGTTAAATAATCTCCACGATACTATGCAAAAGGTTTACGATGATGAGTTGGCAAACGCTACTGGCAATAGGTAGCGGCGGTTTTATCGGAGCGGTTCTAAGAGCATACCTAAACGGTGTAATCTCGCATAAACTACCTCATGATCTTCCTTTTGGTACTTTGGGTGTAAATCTTTTAGGTAGTTTTATAATGGGGTGTTTAGTAGCTTATTTTCTCTATTCATCTCTTCCCGTAGCTTTTAAATCATTTCTCTCAACGGGGATACTCGGAGCTCTTACAACCTATTCAACATTTGCAATGGAGAGTTTTTTACTGCTTCAAGGTGGCAGCTTTGCTCTTGCTTTTGTAAATATAGCACTTAATCTTTTTGGTACTATTTTAATGGCGGGAAGCGGCTACTATTTAGTGAACCACTTTTTTAAATCTTAATAATCTCATCACTGCACCACTGAGCCAAATCCAAGTCGTGTGTGATGAGTAACATCCCCATCTTATCAAGGTGTTTTATTAGCATCTGCATTACATCTAACTGAATCACATTATCTAAAGCCGATGTGGGTTCATCTAAAAGTAAAAGATCAGGCTTCATTAACATTGCGCGGAGTATTGAAGCACGTTGCAGTTGTCCCCCTGAGAGTTTATGTGGTAATTGTTCTAAAAGTTCACTCTCAAGCTGTAATATATCTAAATAGCCTTGTAACTCATCAAGAGGTGCGACATCTTTAATCTGATTGATAATAGTATAGCTGGGATGAAATGAGCTATACGGGTCTTGAAATACCTGAGAGATTCTACTCGTTTTTACACTTCCCTTCAGAGGTTTGAGATTCCCGAGAATAAGTTCAAATACGGTACTTTTACCTGCACCGCTTGCACCTGTAATGGATTTGAACTCCCCTTTTTTTAAAGAGAGGTTGAGATCGGAAAATAAGATATTGTCCCGACTATACCCAAACTCTAAATTTTGAATCTCTAAGATATTATCCAAATAAAATCACTTTACAAAAGCGTGATATGCTTTCGCTAACTCTTTATATAAGGCATCAGGTTTAAGATCAGGGTTTTCTTCCCATAAACGTTTCATGACGACATTGTCCTCTTCACTTCCCCATACTTTAATATATGTGCCATCTTTATAACCATTATCTTGACGGAATTGATTCAAGATATTTTTCCCTACATAGAGGCGATACAATGTATCTAAATTTAATCCGCTCATACTTACTAGTTCAAAGAAGTCGGCTAAAAGAGTATCTAGTGCTAAAGTCTCTCTAGATAATGCAATACTCATTATCTCTTCAACTTTTTGCATCACGGCACTATCTAATGCAAACTCTCCAGAGTCACTATTTTCTATTGTTTGAAGACTCTCAAGCTCTGAGATCATCATAGCTATATCTTCGATACCGCCCTTCATCTCTTGATCGTAATTCTCTATCGCCAAAGACATGATGAAATGCCATACATCTACTACTTCAATTTGTAGGTTATCCCAATCCGGTTCTTGATATATGTTTTTCCAGTGTTTCCAAGAAAAACTGTCAATCATCTCTGCACACTCCATATATATACAGCGTCTCCAGTTGATCACTTTATTGTTTTTTGTAAGACCTTTAGTCCACTCTTCACCATTGGTAGCATCGTTTAATTGATTTTGTAGTTGTAACATTAAAAGAATTTTACTGTTCATTGCATCTCTCATCTCATTTAATAGACTTCTTATAAACTTATAGGCGAGTTGCGTCTATATGTTTATAAGAAGTTCGCAGTTTTATTGTACAATACCGTTGATAAAAGAAAGTATAAGTATGAAAAGAATTAACTGTAGAAGATGTGAATATTATTTTGTAACTTGGGAAGCGAATCAACCCCATGGATGTAAAGCATACGGATTTAAGTCTAAACAGCTTCCATCTATGGTTGTGTTTTCAAGCAGTGGTGTCCCTTGTAGCCTCTTTCAAGAAAAACCTAGGGCCAAATAACCTTTTTACCAAACCCCAAACGATTATCAGTCAATTTAAAAAAATCAACTTCAATATTCCAAAGTTTCGGATTTAAAGCCAAAGCGTAAGGGAACTGCTTAAAGTATAAACGGCTGAACTCTTTTGAGCTGTTGGCTTTAAACATCCCTCTAAACTGTAGACCTTGGATCTTTCCAACCTCTTTTGTTTCAAGTAAAATATTTCCCGCTACTTTATTGTTTTGTCGTATCTGTTCTATATGCAGTGTATCATCACTGCTTGCGACGACAAAGACTCTTTTTGCTTTATCATACGCATAAAAGAGGCTGCAAGCACTCACAGATTCATGACCACATGTAGCAAGTGTCATGACATGATGCTGCTCTATAAACGCCTCTATCTTTTCTAAATCTTGTGTCATTAGATCGTATGAAGAACTTTTTCCAATGCTACCGCATCAGTGATATTGCGTTTGTTTAACATCATTTGACCGATATCATCCTCTTTTAGAGCATCAAAAATATCATATGGATTTGTCATATTGTAGTAACTTTTCATAAACTCCAAAGTTATTTCAAAATTGTCATTTCGTACGCTGTATTGTTTATGCTCTTTATATGCATCCCAATCAATGTTCATTCTCTTTTTTCCTTTGTAAAGCATTTTCAAGCTGTGTAATTATTTGCGCCATTTTAGCAGATGAGACGGCAAAATTCAAGCGCATATAACCACTCCCCTCTTTCCCAAAACTAAGCCCTGCATTGAGTCCCAGTTTTGCCTCTTTTACAAACCATTCCCGTAATTCTTTATTGCTTAGATTCATTTTCCTGCAATCCAACCATGCCAGATAGGTACCCTCGATTGGTGTGAGTTCAATATACTCTTTATATTTTTTCGATAGTTCAAGCAACATCTCATAGTTTTTATAAAGATGCAGTTTTAACTCTTGAAGCCACTCTTCACCGTTGTTATAAGCACTCTCAAACGCAACATGGCTCAGTACACTCCCTTGTGCAAAATGGACGTTATCATACGCTTTTTTAAACTGCTCCCGTAGGTTTTTGGGTACTACAATACTACTTACTGCAAAACCGGCCATATTAAATGTTTTTCCCACACCGATAGCCGTTATCACTCTTTCATCAGCAGCTTCCAACGAAGTAAGAGGAATATGTTTGCTTGGTTCATATACAAGGTCACAATGTACCTCATCGGCAAAAATAATAATATTGTTCTCTTCACAAACTTTTAACAAAGATTCTAGTTCCTCTTTTTTCCAAACACGACCAACCGGGTTGTGTGGGGAAGAGAGTAAAAGGAGTTTTGTATTTTTTGTGATCTTTGCCTGTAAATCTTCAAGGTCAAAAGTATATGTGCCGTCCTCTAAACATTTGAGAGGATTTTTCACTACTTTTCTCTCCATATGTACCGGTGCATGAAAAAAAGGTGGATAGATAGGAGTTTGCACAATCACCTCATCCCCCTTATTTGAAAAAGCCTCGATCACAACCTGCATAGAAGCTACAACAGAGTGGGAATAAAACATCCCCTCAAGATCGTACTCTATCCCATGATGTTTCCTCATCCATCTTATCTGTGCTTCAAAAGCGCTTTTTGGAAACTCTTCATATCCAATTACAGGGTGCTCAAGCCTTTTTTTGACACTCTCCAACACAAAATCGGGTGTATCTATATCCATGTCAGCTACCCAGGCAGGAAGCACATCTTCGGTTCCGAAAAGCTCCTCTCTTAAAGTGTATTTTTCTGCGTTCGTACCACTTCGATCGGCAGAACTTGTAAAGTCATAACTCAAATTTTTCTCCAAACACTTGCTTCTGAAATCGTGTGTTGATATTTTCTCTTTGTTTCAGGGATCACAAACTCCAGATCCTCTACTCCTACTAGTTCAAACTGATCTTTTAAAATCTGTTTCAAACTTTCCAATGTACTCACTTCTTTGCCTTGGCTGTCATAATATCCGCCAAGCCACAACTCTTTACTTGTTGATTCTTCCTGCCATGTATACGGGGATGTAATGATGAGTATCCCCTCATCGTTTAACCTGTTTGGGATATCCTCTAAAAAAAGTTTAGGATTATACAATCTATCTATGAGATTTGTTGCAAGGATTAGATCATACCCTTTAAAACGGGGCTTTAAATTACATGCATCACCCTGCCAAAAACTCACTTTATCTTTGAGTGTTTCATATCCTAACTCTTCAATAGTTACAATTTTTTCTTGAACTATCTCACCCTCTTGTTTTACCTTATAGGCTATTTTCCCATCCTCTTGGAGTTTACTCCCAACACCTACAAAACGAACAGAGAAGTCTATCCCCTCTACGCTGTTAAAAGTTTTTGCCAGCTCGTAAGTTGCCCTTCCTGTTGCACAACCTAGATCAAGTGCTTTTTCTTTATTTATTGCATATTTTTTTGCGAGTTTTGCACAAGAGATTGCAAAGTTTTCAACTCCAAAATGAGTCTCTCCGTATTGAAACTCACAATACTGCGAAACTAGTTCATCCGTCTCATAAATATTTTCATCACCCTCCCCGTTTTGAGAGATTACATATCGAAAACCAGCATGCTGAAAGAAATGTCTTCTAAAAGCATAACGGGAATGCTTCATAATAAGGTTTCCCGTACTTGCAAAAGAGGAACCGAGTATCAAAGCGTGTTTTTCATCAAAAGTGGGTGTTGAAAAATCATCATATGCTTCATATGGTGTAAATCCTTCAAATCCTCGAATAGGCGTACGGCTCCATTGCCACACGTTCCCTATAAGATCATAAATAATACTTCCGTTTTTAAGAGAAAAACTAAACTGATCGACAGGACAAGATGAAGCATAGTGGTAAAAGTTAATATTTGCACTGCTTTCATGCAACTCAGGAATATCTTTGAGGTTAGATAATTTGTAAATAGCCATATACTCAGCTTCACTCGGCAAAGTGTAATTTCTTCCATCCTTTTGCGATTTATAATTACAAAATGCCTCAGCTTCCAATCCATTAACATCTACAGGCCAATTAAGCGGGAGCGGGATTATCTTTGTCAATGCTCTGTAACTCCATCGATCTCCATCTTTATTCCAGAAATGGGGATGTTTTGCACCACTTCGTTTTAAAAATTCTCTCCCCTCTTCACTCCAATACTCATCTTTTTCATATCCGTCCGCTTCTACAAACTCTAAAAACTCTCCGTTGCTTACCAGATATTTTGCAACTTCAAACCCTTTTACATCCTCTTTGTAACTTCCATACTCATTATCCCAACCATATAAGTTATGTTCATAAGTTTTCCCTAGGTGAACTTCAGAGCCATCAATATGGATCATCTCGTTTTTTACATTTTTTCCACTATATTCACAGATATTAAAAGTGTCATTTTCTAAAATAGCTTCTATAGGCATTTGACGGTGTAATACAGAAGATGTTTCTATGTGGATACGCTCATGCTCAATCCCCATCAAAATAATCCACATAGGGGAGTTTTGTGTAATAGGCAGAGTAAATTCCAATGTATCGATCAGAGTATTCACTAACTCTCGCACTTTTACTCTGTATGCCCGAACCTCGTCAACTTTCGGCCATTTATAGTTTGACTCATCCATATCATCCCAGTTCATCTCATCAACACCTATGGCGAACAGTGATTCAAACTCCGGATTTATCCTTTGTTCAATTATCTTCATCAAAATAAGTTTATTAATAAAAAAAGTAGCAGTATGACCAAAATAAAAGATCATAGGGTGGCGTGTAGGTTCAGATTTTTTATAAAAAACCGTTTCATCTTTTAAAACTTCAAAAAGCTTTTCAAAAAGATCATAACTGTTGTTGAAATATCTCTTTATCTCCTGCCGTTTATCCTCTATGCTATCACCATCCAAAGTTGGTGGAAAAAGACTCAATCTACTCACAACTACACACCCCTCAATTTTTGTTATAATCATTATATGAAATTAAATCAAAAGCCTTTATTAATTTTTACCGATAAAACAGATGGTAATGTTGCTTTTCATGTTGGGGACAATATAGAAAATGTTATAGCTAATCATCAAGCCTTGGCAAAAAAATATAATTACGACCATACAAAACTTGTACATATGAAACAGATTCACTCCGATATCGTTCATGTGATCGAGGATAGTAATGATTTTAACAATCCCCCTACTTGTGATGCTTTGATTACAGATAAAAAAAACATCCCTTTAATGGTAATGGTAGCAGATTGCAGCCCCATTGTATTTTACGATCCTTTTAAAAGTGTGATTGCAGTTGCACACTCAGGGAGAGAAGGTACATTTCAGAACATTACAAAAAATGTGATCGAGAGTTTTCTTAACCTATATGATTCAAAGATTGACGACATTGAAGTGACAGTCGGTCCTGCTATTGGAGTTTGTTGTTACGAGGTTGGTAAAGAGATTGCAGATGAAGCAAAAGATCTTGGACTGTCCTTTGCGATCGAAAAAAATAACGGCAGTTACTATCTTAATATTCCTGCTATTTTAAAAAAACAGTTTGAAGATTTAGGGATTAGTAACTACAGTATCTCAACTGAGTGTAGCTGCTGTAATACTGACAGATACTACTCATACAGAGGTGAGGGACAAACTGGACGTTTTAGTGCTGTGGCAGAGTTACGATAACTCTTTTACCCTCTTTGCCAGTTGCTCAGGAAGCAACCCTAAAGATTCCTCAACAAGTTTTGTATTTCCGTGAGTGATAAACTTATCTTCATACTCAAAACTTACCACTTGCACATCCTGAATAAACTCTTTTGCTAAAAACTCTGAGATTGCACTGCCAACCCCTCCCATTTTTGCACTATCTGAAAAAACAAACCACTTTTTATGTTTAGAGGCCAGATTTTTCAGCATCTCTTCATCTAAAGGTTTCACAAAGCGAAGGTCCAATAGTGCTACATTTTTCTCTAAAAATTTTGCTGTTTGTGCTGCACGCCCTACACCGTTACCGTATCCGATGAAAAGAGTATCCCCTTCACTCGCTTGTAAAAGTTGAGATTTAGCCAATTCAAACGGTTTTGATTCAGGTAACTCTTCAGACTCTATAAATGCACCTCTTGGGTAACGGATAGAACACGGATGTTGATAGTTGTGTGCAAAGCCCATTGCCTGATGAAAACTTTTTTCATCTCTTGGAGCTAAAAGTGTCATGTTTGGGATAGCACGAAGATAAGAGATATCAAATGTACCCTGGTGTGTTTCACCGTCTTCACCTACAATTCCTGCACGGTCAAGTGTAAACACTACCGGTAGATCCATCAAACAAGTATCGTGAATCACTTGATCATACGCACGCTGCAGGAATGTTGAGTAGATCGTACAAAAAGGTTTAAACCCCTCTTTTGCAAGAGCTGATGCCGAAGTCACAGCATGCTGCTCAGCGATCGCTACATCCCAAAAACGTTCAGGATATTTCTCCATTAAAGGTGTTAAACCTGTTCCACTCGGCATAGCAGCAGTAAGCCCAACCACTTTTTCATCTTTGTCGGCCAAATCCATTAACGCTTCAGTATAGATCTGTGTAGCTGATTTTGCAGAAGATTTCTTTGCACTGTTTCCGCTGCTGATATCAAACGGCCCTACTCCGTGCCATTTTTCCTCTTGCCCTTCAGCTATCTCATACCCTTTACCTTTTATGGTTTGTGCATGGATAATCACAGGCTTTTTGAGGTTTTTTGCCGTTTGAAAAATATCTATAAGCTGAGAAAGGTTATGCCCGTCAACAGGACCGATATAATCGATTCCCATCTCCTCAAACATAATTCCAGGAGTTACTAGTTTTAACGATTCTTCCATACGCTTAGCTATATAACGGGCACCTTCACCAAAGTTATCTACAAAGTTTTCGGTATGTTTTTTAAACCTTTGATAAAAAGGGCTTGCCATTGCAGAACTAAGCATTCTACTTACCGCCCCGATAGGTTTTGCTATAGACATCTCATTATCATTTAAAATGATTACCATCGGGTATTTACGATCACCGAGTTCATTCAGTGCTTCATACACCATACCTGCAGTCATCGATCCGTCACCGATCATAACTACGGGTACACGTTCATCCTGTTCATTTTTTAGAGAAATCGCTTTTGCGGCACCTACACCTAAAGAGATAGATGTCGAGCTGTGTCCTGCTACAAAGTAATCATCGTCGCTTTCACTTGGTTTTGTATAACCGCTCAGTCCGCCGAAAGTTCTTAAAGAATCAAACGCTTCCCATCTTCCCGTTACTAATTTATGTGCATACGCCTGATGTGATACATCAAAAATAAACGGATCTTTTTTACTGTCAAATACCTTATGCATAGCGACAATAAGTTCAGTTGCACCGAGTGTTGAGCTTAAATGACCCCCATTTTTACTTACAACTCTTAATATCTCTTCTCTTATATCACCACAAAGAGCCTCCAGCTCTTCGATGCTTTTTTCTTTAATGTTCATTTTACTCACTTAAAGCTGCTTTTTTTACTCTTTCAAATCTTTTCTGGACCTGTGCATCAATATTACCGGCATCGCTAAGTACTATGACACCGCCTTCACTTATTGCATTATCTGATAACACTGTTATATTTTCTAAGTTACCTAGATGTTGAGATATTACACTATGATCTTTAGGATTTACTTTTAGGGTAATTTTAGAAGCACCTTGTAAATCTTTTATAAGTTCATCAGACAGTTTTTTTGCTATCTCACTTGAGTTTTCTGAGACCTCAACTTTTATTACCTCTTTAGCTATGTCAAGTGCTGCCAATACCAACTCGTTTTTCAGTGACTCTATTGATGTTTTAAATTCGTTCGACGAATCTTCCAGTTTTTTAATTGATGTCGTATAGAGTTCTACAGTGTTTTGTACACCGGATGCCAATTGTTCCTGAGCCTGTTTCACACCAGTTTCAAGTCCCTCTGCAAACGAGTCCTCTTTTGCTTTTTGAAGCTGAGCTTGGAACTCTTCCTCTTTTGCTTCAAGTTTCATCTGCAGTTTAATAAAGTTTGATGACATCTCATCAGTTTTTTTCATCAAAGATTCGATCAAAGAATCTTTTGTATTATTACTTAAAGCACTTGAGTCAACTTTTTCATCTGTTAACTGTGGCTCTATATTTACTTTTGGTTCCTCTTTGATCTCTTCATCTTTTGCACCAAAAGCGATCACTTTAAAATTGTATTTATTTACATTGTGTTTTTCAATAGACTCGTTTGAAATTACCGTTGCCATAATTTTACTCGACCATCTCTTCAGTTGAACCCATTTGGATACTGCCTGATTCAGCAAGCTGGTTAACAGCTTCAACAATTTTTCTCTGAGCCGCTTCAACATCTTTCATTTTAACAGCACCCATAAACTGCATCTCTTCATCAAATGCTTCTTGTGCTCTTTCACTCATTGCAGAGAAGAATTTCTCTTTTAACTCTTCAGGAGCAGATTTGAGTGCTAACATAAGATCTGCTTTATCGATCGCTTTTAAGATCTCGGCAATAGCATTTTTATCTAAAGTAACAATATCTTCAAACGTAAACATCATCTCTTTAATTTGAGTCGCTAATTCTTCATCAACCTGTTCAATTGTTGCAAGTGTTGCTTTAGAACTTTTTGCACCTAAACGGTTAAAGATATCTGCAACTGCACGCGTACCACCAACTTCAACTTTGTATGAAGCAAGAGATTCAAGTTTTGATTCAAGTACGGCAGATACACGTTTAATAACCGATGGAGAGATATCACCAAGTTTTGCCATTCTCATAGCAACTTCACTTCTTAGATCATCCGGGAAGAACTGTAATGTATCGGCAGCTTCAGTTGAATCCATATGTGCCAGAATAAGAGCAATAGTTTGAGGGTGCTCGTTTAAAATAAAGTCCGAAAGCTGCTGCGGCTTAATTTTTGAAAGATATGCAAAGTTTTGTGTACTCTGCATAGACTTACTTAGTTTATCGAGAACTTTTTTTGCTTCTTCTGGACCAAGTGTTCTGTATAATAGCTCACGAGCATACTCAAGACCACCGGTAGTAAGATACTGACCCGATTGAAAAATGGCATGGAACTCTTCTAAAATCGTCGTAGCCAAAGCTCTGTCTATACTTTTATTTACCGCAATAAATTTAGAGATCTCAGTAATTGCTTCTACATCCATATTTGAGAATATTGCAGCAGTAATCTCTTCACCAAGTTGTAAAAGTAAAATGGCAATCTTCTCTGCCATCCCCATCTCATCGAATGCAGCTTGTTGTTGTTGTGATAATTTTGCCATTTCTATCTATCCTTGTCTACGGTGTGGAAGATCAGCTTCTTCTGATAAAAGTGCTTGAAGAAGTGCTGCAACATTTACCGGCTCATCTTCAGCCATCACTCTTACTTTTTCAAGAAGTACTTCATGTTTGAGTTCATCTTCATTGAGTGTACCCGTAATACCAAGTTGATCTTCAACTTTTTTACGCATACTTTGTACTTTTTCAACTAAGTCGTCATCTTCATCTTCTTCTAGATCCAATTTCGGTCTCTCAAGCTCTTCATCCTCTTTAGAAACCTCTAACATACGATCCGCAAATGGAACAATCGCTTTTTTGTATACAATAAAAAGAAGCAGTAATACAAATACATACTTAAACAGGTCGGCAAAAGGTGCTAGATATGTTTCACTAAACTTAATCACCTCAGTTACTTGCGTAGCAGAAGGATCTTTTGCTTCTCTTTCAAACTGTAAGTTTTGTACACTTATCAAGTCACCCCTGTCAGTATCTATACCGATAGAACGACTTGCAAGTGAAGTTAATGCATTTATATCAGCTTCATCGAGTGGAGTGTATTCTGTTTCACTAGTAAACTTACCTTCATCATCTAATTTATACTTGTATTTTCCATCTACCAAAACAGCAGCTGTAACTCTTTTAATACGAGCAAATTGAGACTTAGTCGTACTTACAGTTTTTCCAACTTCATAGTTGGTTGTCCCTGAATTTTTACTATATTTTTCAGTAGTTTTATTTGACTGAAGCCCTTCAACAGGTCCGATATTGCTAACAGTTCCAGGTACTCCGCCAACAACGTCAGGTGACATCCCCTCACGTTTTTCTTCACTTACCTGTTCACTTCTAACTACATTTTCAGGATCATATTTTTCACTTGTAGAGCTCTGGATAGAGAAATCGTAATCGATTGTTACCTGTGCTACAACTTTATCTTTTCCGCCGACAAAAGGAGCAACAACTTCAACAATTTTATTGCGAAGTTTCCCCTCCTCTTTAGTTTTATAGCGTTGTTGTACCACAGAGAGTTCATCCATCTGTCCCATCTCATCATCATCACCCAATGTGACACCGTCGCTGCTTACGACCATAACATTTGATGGATCGAGTTTAGGTACTGCAGAAGCTACAAGATTTTTAATTCCTCTTATTTGTTTGTGTGAAAGTGTACGGTCGCTCTCAAGTTCAACCATAACAGATGCAGTAGGCTGTGACTGTTTAGAAACAAAAAGGGTCTCTTTGGGAAGTGCCAGGGATACACTTGCATTTTTAATAGGGGCAAGTGCATTGATAGTACGTGAGAGTTCCCCCTCTAACGCACGAAGATATTTTACATCCTGATCAAACTTTGTTGCACCGAACTCTTGCGTATCAAACAGTTCAAATCCAACAACATTATCTTTTGGTATTCCCAAAGATGCAATAGAGATTCTTTCTTTGTACACAACATCACGAGGCACTTTTATGATATTGTTATCTTCAAGTTTATATGGGATCTTATCTTGTTCAAGCTGCTCGATTACTTTTGCAGCATCTTGTGAACTAAGAGAATCAAACAGAACCTCATAAGAGCTTAAACTTGAGTTTCGAGAAGTATATGTTACAAGAAAAATCAAAAATGCAACAATCCCAAAAACCGCAAAAGCTATAATAGCTTTTTGCTGCTTTGTCAATTTTGCATATACAACCGATAACTGTGAGAAAAGTGCCTTAAAGTCCATTAAATATTACATCACCTATAAATATTGTTTTGCAAGTTCAAAAAATTTATCATTTTGCTCACTTGTTCCAACTGTTACACGTATAGCATTCATTCCGTAACCTGCTAAATCCCTTACAATCATTCCACGACGAAGTAGATCATCTGCTAATTTTGTTGAATTTTGGTTCTCATTGAGACATAAAGTAACGAAATTTGTATAACTCTCAATTATATCTAGTTTTTGTTCATTTGCAAACTCTTTATAACGTTTCATCTGCTCAAAATTTAAAGCGATACTTTTGTTAACAAACTCTTCATCCTCTAATGCAACAGAAGCAGCTTCCAGAGATAACGTAGTGATGTTAAACGGTGGACGCAGCTTATAGAGTTCATTGATGATAAGTTCATCAGCCACCCCGTATCCTGTACGCATTCCGCCTAGACCGTATGCTTTTGAAAAAGTTCCCAAATAGATAACATTTTTAAACTTTTCAACCAACTCTTTAGGCTCAACAGCTTTCTTCTCATCAGCAGCTTTTGCATACTCCATGTATGCACCGTCAACAACAACTAGAGTATCTTCATCGATCTTCTCTAAAAATGCCATCATATCTGCCGCATCAATCGCATCACCCGTTGGATTGTTCGGTGTACATAAGAAAATAATTGATGGATTTTCTTTCTTGTAAAGCTCATAAAATTCATCAAGGTTATGCTTTTGTGAAGCAGTTTTAATAATTTGTGCCCCTACGTGTTTTGCATAGATCTCATACATAGCGAATGTTACACTGTTTACTAAAACTTTCGTATTTTCATCCGCCTTTGCATGGATAACGAACTCAATAACCTGGTCACTTCCGCTACCGATAATGATATTCTTTTGTTCTACATCAAAGCGCTTTGCAAGACCCGCTTTTAACTTGATCATAGAATCATCCGGATATAAAGCCATATTTTTTACGATCTTACTTACTGCATCCTGCACTTTTTGTGAACACCCTAAAGGGTTTTCATTTGATGCAAGTTTTACGATATCTTTTGGTTCTATACCAAACTCACGTACAACTAATTCTATAGGCTTTCCAGCCTCATACGTTTTTATACTTTCTAGATGTTTATTAAATTTCAATTTTCACCCTTTGCATATGATCCTAGCCATGTAACTTCGCTAGCATGTTTATCTATAACTTTTTTAATTCGTTCTTCATCTATATGACCGTAAAAGTCTATATAGAACCAATATCCAAAACCACCGTCTTTATCTATCGACGGACGCGATTCTATCTTAGAGAGGTTAATCTTCTCTTCATCAAAATCTTGTAAAAAATGAACAAGTGAACCGGCTTCTACGGCATCTTTTAAACGTACCAATATAGAAGTTTTGTCATCGTTACTTATTCCGTTTTTAAAATCACTTAGAATAATAAAGCGAGTTGTATTTTCAGCTTCATCTTCAATGTTTTCAAAGAGTACCGGGACACCGTAAAGTTTTGCCGCTATGTGAGAACATATTGCCGCCGCACTTGGATCTTCTGCTGCTAAAATCGCAGCTTTTGCAGTTGATTCTACGGGAATCAGCTCAATATCGTTAAAGCCGTGTTCACTTAAAAAGTCACGGCACTGTCCAAAACCTTTATCTTTTGAGTAGATCTTTTTAATATCTTCAAGTTTATGAGCCTTTGTTGCAAACGCAACATGGATCGGCATATAAAGTTCTGAAACTATTTTCATAGGTGACTTTGAAAGCAGATCAAGGGTTTCACCCACAATTCCGTCACGAGAATTCTCAATCGGTACAACTCCAAACTTTGCACGTCCCGCTTCAATAGTTTTAAATACAGACTCGATAGAGTTAAGAGAAAGATACTCACTCATTGCACCAAAACGGCTCTCTGCCGCTTGATGGGTAAAACTCCCTTCAGGTCCAAGATATGCAATACGTTCAGGAAGCTCCAAATTACGAGAAACTGCAAAGATCTCTAAAAATATAGCTTCAATTGCAGCTTTATTTAAGATCCCGTTTTGCTCTTCACTTAATTTGCTTAAACGCTCAATAATAGCTTTTTCACGTTCAGGCCTATAGATTGCACCGCCTGTATCTGCTTTAATCTCACCTACACGTTCTACAACTTTCATACGTTTGTTTAAAAGTTCTAAAAGTTCGGTATCTATCGCATCTATCGCTACTCTACAATCATCTAAAGTTTTCATTTTCTCTCCAAATTATGCTTGTCTAAAATATCTTGCATATTTTTATAGATAAAATCAGGTCGTAAATTTTCATCTAAAAAAGGCACTATCTCTTCGGCTGTTTGATACTTTCCGCTTGTTACAAAAACTGTTTTCATCCCAAGCTCTTTTGCACCGCCAAGATCACCTTTTACGTCATCACTGATAATTTCGATATTTTCAAACTTAGCTGAACTCTCTTGCTCTTGTAATCTACGTAACGATTCATTGTAAAAAGCGGTACTTGGTTTTCCGACAACCTCATACGACGAGCTTGTAGCAAACTCTAACATTTTAAGCACTGCTCCGACACCCGGATATCTTTTGCCATTTTTTGCATAGATAGATGTTTCATGCATCCCGACAAGTTTCGCACCCTGAAGTAAAAACTCTATCATCTGTGCATACTCATCAGCACTAAAATCCTCTTTGATCGCGACCAAAACTGTTTTAGGTTTTTCATAATCGAGTGTATATCCCATAGATACAAGAGTATTTAAAAACTCCTGTGCTCCATATGCAGCAACCGCTTCTTTTTCAACTTTTTCTTCAAGGAGCATCAAAGGATCAAGATACTTGTCAAATCCAAACGCAAACCCTATTGATAGCAGATAATTATAAAAATCCGTAGAAGCTTTTTTTGTATTGTTCGTGATAACCATATACGGTATTTGATTCGTGTTGAGATAGTTAATAAACTCTCTGCTGCCCTCTATAGGCGATTTATCACTATCACTAATCAAAGTCCCTTGAACATCTATAAAATACAATATTTTCTCTTCCCTAGTCTTCTAAAAACTCTTTTTCAAGAGCAATTAGATCTTCAAAACTCTCTCTACGGCGAATAAGTCTTGCTTTTCCACCTTCAACAGCAACCTCTGCACTTCTGCCACGTGTATTGTAGTTACTTCCCATACCAAAACCATATGCACCTGCCGATTTCACAACAAGCAGATCGTTATGATTTAACGGCGGTAAGTTATAATCTTTCGCAAAGAAGTCACCACTCTCACATACCGGCCCTACGATATCTACAGCTCTTTCATCTTCAGTATTATCAGTAATTGCTTCGATTCCATGATATGCATTGTAAAGTGATGGACGTAGTAAGTCATTCATTGCACCGTCAACCACTACAAATTTTTTCTCACCATTTTGTTTTTCATAAAGTACTTTTGTTAAGAAGTATCCGGCATTAGCAGTTAAGAAACGTCCCGGCTCACAAAGGATAGTCATATCCATCGCCGTTAAAGTTCCTAAAATAGCCTGTGCATAATCGTACGGTTTAATAGTAACTTCATCTTTGTATTGAACACCAAGTCCGCCACCGATATCAAAAAATTTCAGTTCAATATCAAGTGCTTGTAGTGAACGCACTAAGTCAGCTACAATCTCAGCCGATTCACGGATAGGATCAAGTTCTGTAAGTTGTGAACCGATATGGAAGTGAATACCAACCGGATCTAGGTTTTCAGAATTTTTTGCCTTGATGTACATTCTTTTTGCAGAATTAAGATCAACACCAAACTTGTTGTCGTGAAGTCCCGTTGAGATGTACGGGTGTGTTTTTGGATCAATATTTGGATTTACTCTGATACTGATACGCGCTTGTTTCCCTAACTCACGTGCGACAAGTTCAACACGTCCAAGTTCCGCTTCACTCTCAAGATTGATGTAAAGGATATCTTTTTCAATCGCTTCACGAATCTCGTCATCAGTTTTACCAACACCTGAGAAGATGATTTTGTACGGAGCAATACCTGCTAATAATGCACGACGAACCTCACCGATCGATACACAATCAGCTCCACTTCCCATTTTTGCAAAATGTTTTACTACGCTTAAATTTGAGTTTGCTTTTACAGCATATGCTATTATAGATTTTCTTCCACGAAAAGCTTCTTTAAGTTCATCGAACTGTTCTTTCATGTAGTCAAAATCGTACACATAAAGAGGCGTCTGATATTCATTCGCCAAAGATTTAAAATCGATCATAAAAATGTCCCAATCTCTTTATAAATTTTTAACGATTTTATCCAAAATGTGCTTATAAGTGCCTAAGTTGACAAACGATGTTTTTTCCACAGCCACAAGGCTATGAAAAGGAGTATGGAAATAGGCCCGATCAGACCTACTTCACTAGATATGGTTTTGTGGTTTGAAAGCTCGATCAACATAAAGAGTAATCCCCATACCAACAGTGTTGAAAGTATAGCTCCAAAAGAGAATAACGACACATTTAGAAAACGGACACTAATAGGGACTAAAAAGAAAATAATTACGATCAATATCGGTGCAAAAAACGGGTAAATAAAGATCCTGTATAGTGCACCTCGGATATTACTCGTTTCAACCCCTTGAGAACTTAAAAGTTTGTACGCTTCAAATGCATCGGAAATTGTAAAATCAACCTGTCCCAGATAAACCTGATCAAGCATCTTGGGTCTAAACTCTTCAAGAATTTTAAGATCTTTTTCCTCGGTAACACTGATCCCCGTTGAGCCGAAACTCAAATCATCAGGTTTTGTAATTACATCTGCATCTTTAATACGCCAAAAGTTATCTTCATAACGGGCCTCTTTAGCCGTTAAAATAGACTTTAGTGAACCATTGTTCACCTCAAATACTCTAATACCGAGAGCCTTTTCCTGAATAGGTAAAAGTTTTGAGAAGTAGATATATTGCCCTTTATGTATAAAGAACAGATCCCGGCTGGGGTTAAGATATTTTCCATGAACACGGATATTGTAGGCATACTCTTGTGCACGTGAAAACTTTGTAAAAGCATGTAAAGATATGAATAAAAATATGATTAACGATGCTACAACGACAAATGGTTTGAGTGCATCAACCCGTGAATATCCCAATGAGTACAAAGATACTAAAGCGTTTGATCGAATGAGGTAGATCTTAGTTGCTATCATTCCAAAAACAAGTGAAATCGGCAAAAGCATATCAATGGCAAAAAAAGTTTTGTACACAAGGTAAATTAACACAAGATTGGCTGATTTTGAGAGTGCATCAGCATTTCCCATATAGTCAAAACCAACCATAAAAAGCACTAGTGCAAGAAGGATAACTGAAAAATATTTGAGATAGTGGAGTGCTATGTACTTATAGGCTAACAAGGTGAACCTTTCTTAGCATACTGTGAACTTGTATCTTCTAGAGAGTTTTTGAGTAAAAACTCTATTGCATCTGCAGCGTGGCCTATCCACTCATCTAAATGCTCTTGTTCTTTAGGTGAAAAATCACTTAAAACGTAAGAAGCAACCTCCCCTTTATGTTCTGGTTTGCCTATTCCCATTCTAACTCGTGCATACTCACGTGAGATATGAGCATCAATCGATTTTAATCCATTATGACCACCGTGACCGCCGCCGAATTTAAAACGGAGTGTTCCAAAAGGGAGATCTAAATCATCATGTATTACAACAACTTCATCTATTTTATAAAAGTTCTTTACTTTTACAACAGATTCACCTGAAAGGTTCATATATGTAAGTGGTTTTAATAAAAAATGATTTTCTAAAGAAACAGGGTTTTGAAATTTAAAGAGTTCACCTTTAAAATTTGAAGAGGATTGTGTAGAAGCACTCAGTCTTTTTCTGAGCTCATCAATTACCATAAAACCAATATTATGGCGTGTTTTTTCATAGTCGGATCCAGGGTTTCCTAGTCCGACTATAAGCATAATAAGGGGTTCCTTATTTAGCTTTGATCACACTTAGAACCGCAACACGGTCAGCGTCTGTGAAAGTTACATTTTCGATTGCTGGAAGGTCACGAATAAGTCTTGCATCACCAACATCCATAGGAGTTACGTCAACAACGATTTCATTTGGTAAATCTTCGATTTTAGCTTTTACACGAAGACGTGGTTTAGAAATGAAAACCATACCTTTATTTTTAAGACCAACAGCATCACCTTGTGCTACAACTGGAACCATGTAGTGTGTTTCAACACCTGGTTGAGCTACCATTAGATCAACGTGTAATAGTTTACCTGTAACTGCGTGAGACTCATATGATTGAACAACAACATTCATCTCATTTCCACCAACTTTTACTGGGAATGCAATAGATTCTTTGTTGCGAACAGCACGGATATATTCATTTTCTTTGAATGCAGCGTTGATATTTTCAACACCTTTTCCGTAAATATTTGCAATTAGATAACCATCACGGCGAAGTGCTTTAACACTTTTCTTACCAGTACTCTCTCTAACTATACCTTCTAACATATGAAGTCCTTAATTTTAAAATAGGCGGAATTATACCTAAAATTGAATTAAATTTTACTTTAAGACTTTAGATCAAAGACATCATCATCCATAGTGATCTCATGCGTTTCACCCATAGCATTGTGATTATTGCTCGAGATTTTTCCACTCATGAGTCCTGAAATTTTAAGTTCAAGGTCAGATGCACTCGTTGCATAATCGAGTGCAGCCTCTTTTGTAATGACACCTTCATTGTAAAGGTCTAAAATCCCTTGATCGAAACTTTGCGATTTATAGTGATCTTTTCCTGCCTCAATTGCATCGCGGATTTCAACATCTCTGTTTTCCATAATCAATGTTTCAATAAGTGGCGTACGCACGAGAATTTCTAATGCTGCACGTCTTCCCCCATCTTTTGCAGGGACCAGACGTTGAGAAATAACACCTTGGATAACCCCTGCCAGCGATATACGGACACGGTTTTGCTCATCAGTCGGGAACTGTGCAATAATACGGTTGATAGTTTCTTTTGCATCAAGTGTATGCAGTGTCGAGAAAACCAAGTGTCCCGTATCTGCAGCGTGAAGTGCCAAGTTGATAGTTTCTCTATCCCTCATCTCCCCAACAAGAATAATATCGGGGTCTTCACGAAGTGCAGCACGAAGTGCATTTGAAAAAGAGATCGTATCTTGTCCAACTGAACGTTGATTGATAATACACCCTCTATCTTTATGGACGAACTCAATCGGATCCTCAATCGTAATAACGTGTTTTTTCTTATTTAGATTGAGTTCATTAATAAGTGCAGCAAGTGTTGTTGACTTACCCGAACCTGTAACACCTGTTACAAGAACAAGACCACGCTCTTTTTTTGTAAACATTCTTACAATTTCAGGTAGGTGGAGTTCTTCCAAACTTGGAATACGTACCGGAATAACCCTGAATACTGCAGAAACTCCATCCATTTGAAAAAAGATATTTACACGGAAACGGTTATTCTCATCAAACGGATAAACAAGGTCAAGCTCTTTCTTCTCGACAAACTCCGCGAATCTCCCTTTGAGTAACTCTTTTGCGAATGTAAGAGCATCCTCTTTTGATAAGATTCCACCCGAAAACTGTTTAATCTCACCGTTTATTCTTGCACGTATTACGGAATTGGCTTTTATGTGGAGGTCACTTCCTCCAACTTCAATCATCTTTTTAAGATGGACTCGTATTTTTTTTAACTGCTCAAACGTTAGTTTGCTTACATCTACTTCATTCTTATTCATAATGCCTCCAATATTTCCTGAAATGCGTCTTTAAATGCTTCTAAACCATCTTCGATCTGCTGTGTTAAAACAGTATCTAAATCTAACCCGATAGCAGCTATTTTATCAAAATGTGCTTGAATTGTTTTTGATTCAAGAGGAAGAGCTTTTTCTTTCGAACCATTTTCATAGTATGCTTTGATTGTTTCTATCGGTGCAGTATTTACACTGTTATAAGCAAGAAGTTTTTCAACATAATAATGTGCTGGAAGAGAGTCGTCTTTTACCCCGGTACTTGCAAATAACGTACGACATCCCGGTACTTGCATCGCTTCGATCTCATTATAGATATCTGCTGAATTATAGATACCGCTAAGAGCCACCTCTATCCCATGTTCTTTGAGATATTTATCAATAGCTCTGTCAACACGAGAAACAAAAATACTGATTACAGTATCTACTTTAGAGCCATATTTCTCACCACCTTTTTTAAATGCCTCGGCACACTCTATCGCTTGAGATTTTTTAAAAATAAGTGTTGCATTAACGGGGATACCTTCTGATGTAAGAGCTTCCATAGCTTCATATCCGGCATCGGTAGCAGGAACTTTAATCATTACATTTGGACGTTCTATTGCAGCGAAAAGTCTTTTTCCCTCTTCAATTGTTGCTTCAGTATCATCACATAAATGGGGATCAACTTCAATACTTACATAACCGTCATCACCTTTATCGTAAAGTGGTCTCATAATATCAGCAGCTTTTTGGATATCGTAAATAGCAACTGCTTCATATTTTTGTTTTGGTTCTAGATCTTCTAATGCTTCTAGTTGTGAAAGGTATGCAGGTGAATTTAGGATGGCATTTTTAAATATAGCAGGATTTGAAGTCGCTCCGTTAATGATCTTGGCATCGATCAACTCTTGAAATTCATTATCTAAAAAATCTCTTTCGATAAAGTCAGCCCAAAGTGAAAATTTCAAATCCTCTATGTACATATAAAAAGCCCTTTTAATATTTTTTGACTCTATTATAACCCAATATTTCTAAAACTCCTATAGAAATTCTTAAGGAAGATAAATTTTATCTAACATCTCTTGATACTCTGAGTGTACATCACTATCAAGAGTTATCCCCCCTCCACTTTTATAAAGGTAACCATTCGCTGTTTTTTCAATGAAACGGATCATCACACCGCTGTCGAAACTTTTCCCGTCAAACATACCGAAAACTCCGGTAAAATGACCTCTGTTATAGCTTTCTATTTTTTCAATTAACTCTACGGTACTTTTTTTCGGTGTCCCGCTAATACTACCTGCAGGTAACAAGGCTTCTAGAATATCCCCAATCCTCTCTTGCCAGTTCTCTTCTACTATTCCGCTTATATGAGAACTTACTTGTAAAAGATTTTTCTCCCCTGCAACAATCTCATCGATATAGCGGAACTTCTCCACTTTCACATCTTTTGCAACAATCGAGAGATCATTTCGCAGCAGATCAACTATCATTATATGTTCAGCCATCTCTTTTTCGTTTGCAAGTATCTTCTCTTTAGCTTCTTTTATTGAAGCATCTATCGTCCCTTTCATAGGAAATGTTGCAATTTTATTGTTTTTAATTTGTATAAACTTCTCCGGTGAGAAACAAACAAACTGATCTTTATATCGTAATTTATAATGCGCATTTGCAACGCTATAGATCTCTTGAAGCGTTAAGTCAACTGAGATGGGTGTTGGCTGTGTTAAGTTAAGAATGTAAGTATTACCCGCTTTGATATTTTCGATCACTTGATCAAATTTTACTTTGTAATTCGCAAAATCTATGGGTTGTTTTTGTAAAAAATGGGGATGTTGTTTGTAGATGTAGTTTTCATCGATTGCAAACTCTATATCGTTTTGCTTTAATGTTTCTAAAGAGAAAACTTCTACGTTTTCCCCTTTAAAATCGCTTATAAATAAAAAAGGTTCACCCCTTTTCCCATAAGCATTCAACTCTTGAAATGACATTAATGTTCTATTTGTCAGCGATCAGTTTTTTGAGTATTGCCATACGGATATTTACACCGTTACTTACCTGCTTCAGTACTTTACATCTTGGATCATCAAGCATTGCATCTGAGATATCTATATTTCTGTGAACCGGTCCAGGGTGTAAAAGGATAATATCACGATCACCCACTAGCTCTTCTGTGATGCAGAAGTCACTCGCATAATCTTTTAAAGATGCATAGTTTTGTGAAGAGTGGCGCTCTGTCTGAGTGCGCAGTGACATAATTGCATCCACTTCATCGATAATATCTTTTAAATGGTGTGTTGAACGTAAATCTGTTTTAGGTAAAAATTGCGGTGGAGCTACTAAGATAACTTCCATTCCAAAACGTGTAAGAAGCTCAATATTTGAATTTGCAACACGGGAACTTTTAATATCACCTACGATAGCTATCTTTTTCCCTTTTACATCACCGAAATGCTCCGTTAAAGTATAAAGATCAAGTAAAGCCTGAGACGGGTGAGCATGTGCACCGTCACCTGCGTTTAAAATAGAAGCTTTTGTATGATTTGAAAGTATTTTTGGTACACCTGCATTTTGATGACGAACAATGATCGCATGAGGCCCCATTGAGTCAAGATTCATTGCAGTATCTACAAGTGTTTCACCTTTTTTTGTTGAAGATTTTGCAACATCTAGATGTACAACTTCAGCACCTAAACGCTTTGCAGCAATCTCAAAAGAGCTTTTCGTACGTGTTGAGTTTTCAAAAAAGAGAGTGATTATTATCTTATCTTTTAAGATTCGCTCAAACCTTCCATCACTAAACTTTTTAGCATCTGCTAAAAGTGCTTTTATCTCATCTACACTAAAGTCATCTGTACGGATTAAGTGGCTCATTCTCTCCCTTTTTCACTCATTTTAAGTGGTGCAATTATAGCTAAATCTCTACTATTTTAGCAACAACTTTTTCTATCTCTACCGTTGTAAAAAGATCAAAATCTCTCTTTTGAAAGTATGGTAAAGAGATCTTTTTAAAACTTTTACTCTCTTCATCTCGACAGTTAAATACCACTTCGTTTTTTATACCCATGTCATCCAAAGCTTTTTTATTAACTAAAGTATCACTGATACACCCAAGGGAACAATGAGTTACCAGTATCGCCTGTGCATCGAATATTTTAATAAGATCAATCATCATTATCTTCTCATCAACAGGGACAAATAAACCGCCCGCACCTTCGATCAGTAAGATATCACACATCGCCTCTTGCTGATGAATAGCTTCCTCTATCTTTTTATAATCAATAGAGGTAAAGTTAGATGCAATTACCGGAGCAGCGGGAAGTTCATAAGAGATAGGGACGATATCGTCAACATCTAACGACCATGCGAGTGGATTAACTTGTTTTAAAAGTTCCAAAAGTGCATCACCGTCTGGATATACACCATCTTTTACACCTGTTTCGATAGGTTTAATGACACCTACCTTATAACCCTGACTTGCAAACTCTTGCATCAAAAGTTTAGTTGTATATGTCTTACCGATATCTGTATTTGTCGCTGTTATAAAAATTCTTTTTGCCACAATAATCACTTTGTATTAATTTCAAAAATTATAACGAAAGAAATTAAAAAATAAATTGTGCAAAAACGAAAAGAGTGATGTAAATTCAAGGAGTCTAACGAGGAAGCCTACTTCTAGTAGGTGACGAGTGTAACGACGCAGAAGTTGCGTCGCTATTTTAGTTTTTGCTAGTGTCTACGATTTTGTTTGCTTTGATCCAAGGCATCATTTCACGAAGTCTCTCACCAGTTTGCTCTAGTGGATGTGCTTTAAGGTTATTTCTCTCAGCATTCATTCTTGGGTATCCTGCTTGACCTTCTAAGATGAAGTCTTTAGCGAATTGACCGTTTTGAATCTCTTTAAGAACTTGTCTCATAGCCTCTTTAGACTCTTCGTTGATAACACGTGGTCCAGAAACCATGTCACCGTACTCAGCAGTGTTAGAGATAGAGTATCTCATATCAGCGATACCACCTTCGAAGATTAAATCAACGATAAGTTTCATCTCGTGTAAACACTCGAAGTATGCCATCTCAGCAGGGTAACCAGCTTCAGTTAAAGTTTCAAAACCAGCTTGGATAAGTGCAGAAACACCACCACAAAGAACTGCTTGCTCACCGAAAAGGTCAGTCTCAGTTTCATCTTTGAAAGTTGTTTCAATGATACCTGTACGTCCACCACCGATAGCAGAAGCATAAGAAAGAGCTAATTCTTTAGTAGCGTTGCTTGGGTTTTGACCGATAGCGATAAGGTCAGGAATACCGCCACCTTTAACAAATTCACTTCTTACAGTGTGACCTGGAGCTTTTGGAGCTACCATCATTACGTTGATATCAGCAGCCGGATTAACTCTTCCGTAGTGGATTGAGAAACCGTGACCAAATGCAATAGTAGCACCAGATTTTAAGTTTGGAGCGATTTCGTTTGCATAGATCTCAGCTTGATTTTCATCTGGTAAAAGGATCATAACAACATCTGCTTTTGCAGTTGCGTCAGCAACAGTTAAAACTTCAAATCCTTTTGCTGCAGCTTTATCCCAAGAGCTTCCACCCTTTCTTAAACCAACAACAACGTTTACACCGCTATCTCTTAAGTTTTCAGCGTGTGCATGACCTTGAGAACCGAAACCGATCATCGCAACAGTTTTACTTTTAATGATGTTAATATCACAATCTTTGTCATAATATACGTTTAATGCCATTATATTTCCCTTGACTTTAAGAGTTGTCTCTTAAAAAATTTGTCGCATTATACTAAAAATATGGTAAAACTTTTATTAGAGTAAACTTAGTTTTATTTTTAATTTTATCGGTTTAATATCATAACTTGTATAATGCTAAAAAAATTAATGGGGTCAACATGAAAAAATTCAACCTTTTTAAAGAGATCATTATAGTAAACAAACAGGAGTTACTCAATGCTGTCAACTCACAAAAAGAGTTTGCGATCACCACAAAGGGTGAGATAGTTTTTACTCCACTTGCAGACAAAGTAGCCGTTATCTACATTGGACAACATGTTCCAAAACCTGCAAATTCACTTATGCCTCCACAACCTACAACTCTTGCTGAAATTTTAGGACAAAACTATCAAGTAGTTGAAGATGAAGACAGAGTACTCATTAAAGCATTTTCAAACTGGCAGAATTTAATCTCTGCAAATGTGATCAGAGCATCATATGATGATACTACTGGTGACGGTGTAGGAGAGTTTTCAAATAAAGAGCTTGAGACTATGGGCTGGCACGCTACAGAGTTTAATATTTCGTATAGAGAACTTGTTGAACTGATCGAAGAGCAATGTGACGGTATTTTACTTTGTATTGAACAAGAGGAGCCACAGTACCAATTTAGCGGACTCGGTTTTATAGAAAATGACGAACAAGCACAAAAAATAGTTTTTGATTTTTGTCAAACAAGGATTAAAAAGATGATTGCAGAAGATGAACTCTATGCTGCAGACAATCTTTCAGATGACGAAGAGGAAGCTGCTCAGTTTTTTAAAGCTCTTTAATGATACCTGTAAAAATAGAACATAAATTTCGCGGTAAAATATATCTGCCAAACAACAGATATGCTAAAGATATTTTCTTTAGAGTCAAACAAGCATATGCTAACCATCAACAGATGGGTGTGCATCTGCTTTTTAACCAACACAAACTCAGAAAACTAAGCTCTTACCAAAAAGGTGGAGCCAAAAGTGAACTTGAAAATATAGATCTTTACATAGAACTAGGAAAAATCCTCGAGTTTGATACAACAGATGCACAAAAATTAAAAAATTCAATTCTTCTTACAAACGATTATGCCCACTCCCATTTTAATATTACAAAACGTTTGAAACTTATAAGTGGAAATCACAAAAAGAATCTAAAAAACTCTTACCTCTTTTGGGATATTGAAAACTTCTCGGCAATCTCATCAATATTTTCAGAGATTATAGAACCGTATGATATTAAAGATAAAGATATCTATCTTGCTGCCAATCCTGATTCACTCTATCTAAAACGTGCCGAATGGGAGGCAAATCTTTATGACTACGGAAAAACGCTGAACTCATTTAATTTTATTAAGTGTGATCATGGGAAAAATGTAGCTGATGATCTTCTGCTGGAAAACTACAAACAACTAAATATCAAAAATGCAAATATATTTCTACTCACATTTGATCGGGAATTAAAAGAGAGGTTTCTAGAGGCTATAGATAAACACTCAAATCTTTATATAATGGAAAAATAAGAGTTATATTAACTCTTTTGGTTCTCCTAGATAATATCCCTGAACATAATCTACACCCAGCTCTTTTACTACATCAAACACCTCTTTAGAGTGTACATACTCGGCAACAATTTTTTTATTTAATTTTTTTGCAAACCCAATAATAGTCTCTGCAATAATTCTTGCATTTTTATCTTTATGTATGTTTTTGATAAGGGAACCGTCTATTTTCATAAAATCTGAACGGATATTTGTTATATATTCAAAATTCGCATATCCGCTGCCAAAATCATCTATCGCTATTTTCGCATTATGTGCATACACCTCATCTACAAAATCAAGTACCGCTTGAACATCTTGAAATTCATGTGTTTCAAGGATCTCGATAGTAAGTTGTTCCGCGATCCCATACTCTTTAATTTTCTCAAAAAGGAATTTTTTGATCTTTTCACTTGCTATATCACTGAAATCAAAATTGATACTGAACTTCAGATCGTTTTTACTAAAAAAGGAGAATGTTTGTTCAATCATTGTCAAAGTAATCTTCTCATATAATCGTATCTTACGACTTATTTCTAGAAACTGACAAGGTAAAAGAATCGTTCCATCCGGTTTTTTCAATCGAACTAAGGCCTCATATTTTCTTGTTTCTAAGGTATTGACATCTACAATAGGTTGATAATAAGGGATTACATTTCCCGATACTAAGGCATTTTTGATGAGATTTGCCATCTTAACATTATACTCATACTGCTGTGCCAGCTTAAGATCTTCATTAAAGAGCATAAAGCTTTTACCTTGGTTTTTTGCAAGTTTAAGCGTCATGTCGGCGTTTACTAAACCTGTCTTATTTGTATTTATAATAGCTCCGGCAATCGTTATTCCGATATGTATATGATGTTCATTAAAATAATACTCTCTGTTTTCAATTGCAGCTATTAACTCCTTAATATTGTTTTCAATAACAGTTTTATGATTTTTAACATCTAAAATCATCGCAAATTCATCTGAAGGAAGTTTATAGGCCCTTGAATTATGTTCACGTGCAAACTGTTGCAGTACTGCACCTATTTTTTTAAGAACTTCGTCCCCTACCTGATATCCGTAGAAGTCATTAATTGTAGTAAAATCATCTATATTGATCAGCAATAAAACTTGCCCTACATGCTTTTCCAATGCATTGATAAGACTTATACGGTTAGGGAGTCCCGTGAGTTGATTAATATAAGCCTGTTGAAATATATATGTAGAATTTTCCCGGACACGCTGTTCTAAATGCTCATTAAGATCTGCGAGTTCATTAGAGACGGTATTTGCTAAATTTGCTAGAACATGCTGTGTATTGATGATCTCTGTTCTGTCAAAACTTTCATCTTGCAGTATAACATGATGATCAATTTGATGGCACGTTTCAGATAATGCAATAAAAGTCATCGTTTCATTTAAGAGTTGGTTTTTATTTTGAAAATGAAAAAATTCCCCGTAAGTGAAAAAACCTGAGCTGCTTCCCAATTTAGCAAGTGTTTCTAATTCATGTGTAATATAATTCTCTAAAAATCTTCTGCGTGCCATACAAGAGTAGATAAATACGGCTTCAGCTTGACACATGTTTTGATTTGCAAACGAATGTATAGCGTATGTACCGTTGTTGAGAATTGCATCTATATCACCGACACCAAAAGAGACCATATCGTACTCATCAATATTCCCTGCAAATGTCATAGAGCCGTCATCATGTTTTACTAACGGTGCTCTTCCCAAAGAGATCTCATCTTTTTCAAATATAAGAGGAAACTCAATACCGATCTGAGGGAGTTTATTTGCCAACTCCTGCCCCATATATTTTGCGTATACATCTACAACCGGTAAACCGTCAAGTTCATATACTCTGTTGTTGACAGCTTTTGTAACTCTCATTTTCTTACCGATCGGTTTCCAATCAAAGAGATAACTTGTTGCTACGTTTAAATTAGGGTTTATCAACCCCACACCGACAGCCCCTGAGTTTGTTATTTCATAGTTGTCAAAAACATATGTCTCTTTTAACTCACCGTTATCTCCGGACAACCCACCGGCTAAAACTGCATTTGGGACTACTGCTTCTATCCCTTTAACAAAATCTTCGCCGTTTGTATTTATCCCGTCTGCAAAACTTATGAGTGCTTTTAAATCTTCGTCTTGGATGTAAGAGGCTAAAAGTTTACCCGCGTCATAGATACAATGCTCACATTCGGCATACTTGATAAGTTTTGCTTGTAGTTTTGTAGATTCAAAGATAGAAAAAGAAGCTACATTTTTTGATTTATAATATACCGTACTTGAATCAATTACACCGTCTGTCGTAGTTCCTATTAAAACACAAGAGGGTAGTTTTTTTTGAATATATTTTTGAACACTCTTTATAAATATTAAATCAGTGCATGAACAGAACAACTGTATAAGCAGTTGTTTACTATCTTCAATACTGTTTTCATTAATAAAAAGTTCTAGCTCTTCAATAGTACTAAATGGTAGATTGATATTTTTCATCTAATCATTCTAGTATCATTTAGCTTAATAATTCTTTTCTATTTAAAATTGTTATCTTTTATCGAGCCTGTTAATTTGAAGACAGATACCTCTGCAATATAATCATAGCTGAGATAGAATCAACACGACCATCTCTAATATAACGCATGTCACCCTTCATTAAATCTTCGGCTTCAAGAGAGCTGTTTGCTTCATCTTGGAAGAACACTTCACCTTCAAACTCTACAAGATTTAAAAAATGCTCTATCCGTCTTCGCATCTCATCTTCACTGCTGCCACCTAGCGGGATACCTACAACCAGAGCCTCAGCTTCCCACTCTTGAAGTACGTTTTTAAGTTCATTTGCAGCTTGATTTCTATTTTTTCGGATGATTGCAGGAAGCGGTGTAACGATATCTTTATGAGCCGAATAGGCTAAACCTATCCTTTTAAGCCCAAGATCTATTGCAATATATTTCAACTATTTTCCTAAACAAAATGAGCCGAACATCTTATCTAACATCTCATCATTTTCAAACGGTCGTGTAATACTTGCCATCGCTTTTACAGCTTCGTTAAGATGAAATGAAAAAATTTCCAACTCTTGATCCTCTAGAGGGAAGAATGCTTCATCGATATTTTTCATTGTCTCTTCTACAGCAGCTATTTGTCTTTGTGAGATCAGCATTATCTCTTCACTGCTGTTTGAGCGGTCCATTATGTTCTCTAGTTTTTTAATTAGAGGAGTTACATCATCTTTAGAGTTGAGTTCTATATCAAAATCTAAGGAAACATCGAGTTTCGTTTCCAAGTCAATCTTGTTTTTAATACTGATTTGTTGCTTTTTAGTTTTTTCCAAAAGTGAGATGATCTGCTTATCTTCTTCATCCAACTCTCTTGAGTTATCAAAAACAGAAACAACAATGTCGCTTTGCTCAATTGCTTCTAAACTTCTTTGTATCCCTATCTTTTCAATCTCATCACTTGCATCACGGATTCCTGCCGTATCTACGATACGGATTAGGTGTGTACCTATCTTCACCTGTTCTTCGATCGTATCACGAGTAGTTCCGGCTATGTCACTTACAATGGCACGGTTGTAGTTCAATAAACCGTTTAAAAGTGAACTCTTTCCAACATTGGGTTTTCCTACAATTGCCACACGGAATCCCTGCATTAAACCTGCACGTGATTTTGAAGCCTGTAATGTACGCTCTAGTTGTTTTTTAAGACCCTCTAGTTTTGCTTTTATCTGCTCTACAAGATCTTCTGGGAGATCCTCTTCCGCATAGTCGATACTCACTTCCGAATATGCCAATATATGTATAATCTCATCTCGAACATTTTCGATAAACTCTTTTAAAGAACCTTTTACCTGTTTAGCTAAAATCTTTGCAGCATCTTCACTTTTTGCTTCAATAAGTTGGGAGATAGCTTCCGCTTCTGAGAGATCGATTCTACCGTTAAAGAATGCACGTTTAGAAAATTCACCTGCATTTGCAACGCGGGCTCCTGCATCTAAACAGCTTTGTAGAATTGATTGTGCAACAATATATCCGCCGTGACATTGGATCTCAACAACATCTTCACCTGTAAAAGAGTGTGGATTTTTAAAATAGATGATGATCGTCTCATCTATCAATTCGTTATTTTTATCATATACGTTTGTGAGTGTTGCGTATCTCGGAGAAAAGTTTTCTTTTTGTGAAAGTGTTTTTGCGATGCTCAGTGCTTTATCACCACTGAGTCTTATAATTGCGATCGAGCCTATGCCATTTGCAGTGGCAATAGCTACTATAGTATCATTATCCATTTTATACGTGATAATCGTTTACGATGATATATTTTAATCCCTCTTTAGTAGAGCGGATAACAACATATTTGTCCGGATATCTATTACGAAGTTCTTTAAGTGCGATCTGAACCAGTACACCGTCAAGGATTTTTGTCTGAGCACGTCCGTCTCTCTCAATAATATCATACACACCCTCTAGGTATTTTGCAACAGCTTCCTCTTGGTTGTGTAAGAACTCTGCTATCTCTAAACGGAGTTGCAGATCATATTTTGCATTAATCCAGTTAAATAGCATATAAGAGAGTGCTTTATATCTGTACCCTTCTTTTCCGATAAGAAGTGCAGCATCTTCCCCTTTGAACTCTATAAGTAAAGTTGTTTCATCGTATGCACTCACATCTATCTCTTCAATATCAAAACAGATTGTTTTGAAGAGTTGATTGATATCGTGTTTTACCTCTTCAACAATATCAGAGATGTCATTATGAATAGCTTCATCTTCATAATCTACTTCATCATACTCATCGTCATAATCAGCAGTATAGTCAAGACCGCTTCCTAAATCTTCATCTAGGTCCTCTTCTTGATCACTTACAAAAGATTCCGGTAGTATTGTATCGTTTAAAACCGTAGGTGTTACGATTTTTTCTTTTTTTACTACTTTCTCTTTTGGAGCTTCTTTTGTAGTTTTCACAGTTGCAACAATTACTGCCTTCTTTTTAAAAAGTCCTAAAAAACCACTACTTGGTGCTTGTACGACTTCAACAACCAATTCAGTTACTGAACAATTAAGAGACTCTGCAGCCTCTTTATATGCTTGTTCTAAACTTATAGATTCTATCTTGATCATATCTATTTCCCGCTTTTTTTCTCGACAGCCGCTTTCGCATCTTTTGCATTTTTAAATTGTTGGTTTACAACAAACTGTTGTGCAATAGAGAATAAGTTATTTACAAACCAGTATAACACAAGTCCAGACGGGAATGTAATAAAGAAGAATGTAAAAATAACCGGAAGGTATTTAAACAGTTTCTCTTGCATTGGATCTGTAAAGTTGTTTGGTGTCAAATGTTGTTGATAGAACATTGAAGCACCCATTAAGATCGGTAAAATATAGTAAGGGTCCATACGTGAAAGATCATCGATCCATAATATCCAAGATGCACCTTGCAGTTCCACTGCATTTAAAAGTACACGGTAAATTGCAAAGAATACCGGGATCTGTAATAGCATCGGTAAACATCCACCCAGTGGATTAGCCCCGTGTTTCTTATACATCTCCATAGTCGCTGCGTTCATACGCTGTGGATCTTTTCCATACTTCTCTTTGATCTCTTTAAGCTGTGGTGCCAGCTCTTTGATCTTTTGCATACTTGACATACCCTTATGAGTAAGTGGATACAGTACAGCTCTAATAATAGCAGTTAACGCAATAATTGCCCAACCCCAGTTTCCAAAGATTCCGTATAACCAAGAAAGTAGTGCAAATAAAGGCTTAGCAGCAAATGTAAACCAACCATATTCAATTGCATTTACTAAAACAGGGTTTATCGCTTTTAAAACTTTATACTCTTTTGGTCCTATGTATCCGTGGAATTCACCATTGTTTTCAGCTTCAAAATATACTACAGGATTATTATCAAAACCACGTTCTACAATAACATTTGTATCCGCTTTAAATCCATACATAAGAGTTGCAGTATATTGATCAAACGCAGAAGCGAGTTCAACACCTGAAAAAACTTTACGCCCTTCAGCTTCGCCATCTTCTGTAATGTGTGCTACATCTTCGTTTGTGTAGATCATAGATCCAGCTACTGCCATAAGTTGTTTTGTAACTTGTGGACGATCTCCGATATATACGTAATAGCGTACATCTTTAGATGTACTGATTTTTACATCGTAATGACCGTCAGCATAGAATTTTAGTTGTTTCGTAACTGTCAACTGAGGTAGATTTTGTGTTAAAGTCACTTCTACAGGTTTCTCTGCTGAAAGTTCTGCATTTGCGATACTTGCAACGTACGGAGTTTTTAGTGAGTTCTCGTTGATCTCTTTATCTAAAAATCTAACAAAAAGCGGTTTTGTACCGTTTTGAGGAATAACTTGCGCATGAAGGTCTTCAGAATCTCTGAACTTTTCTTCAAGTAGTTCTTTTGACGATATACGGCCTAAAGAATCTATCTTTAATATAAATTTATCATTTTTTATAACAACAATATCGTTTGATCCGCTTGCATTTATCTTCTCTGATTCAGAGATTGTATGCCCACTCACTTTTTCAACAGAAACACTTTGAGTTTTTTCTACTACTTCTTGTGTATCTTTTTGTAGATTTTGTTTTGGTTCCTCTGGTGGAAATATTGCCGTATAGGCTACGAAAAAAATTATAGATATCAGTACTGCGACTAATAATCTCTGATTTGGTGTCATCTTGTCAAACACAAATTACCCTTTATATGAAAAATTTTTAATAATGTGATAACGGTTCTTTTTCTTGGGAACCAACCAATATTTTATAGAATCAAGCTCTAATTTTGAGGGTTTTAACTCTAGTCTATCTAAGACAGGATAGTCGATACCGCCGTCAAAAAGTTGATTGCAACGTAGTATTCTAGTCAAAGAGTTATAAAAAGCACTTAAAAGTGAATTATTTTCAAAATTTATTCTTGCGTACTCGCTACAACTTGGGTAGTATCGACACGAACCGTAACCGATGAGAGTAAAAAACTTCTGATAAAGCCATAAAAGCTTAAGCAATAGTTTTCGCACGATAGAGAACTTTTTTGAAGTCATTTTTGAAGTTTTCATGAGATGTATCAAAGAGAGCTATTTTTGCAACAAAAATATAGATACCGTCTTTAAGATCTGGAGAAAATTCACAAAAGCATGCGCGCATTCTGCGCTTTGCACGGTTGCGCTTGACAGCATTACCCAATTTCTTGGTTGCTGTGAAGCCCACTTTGCGAATTCCATCTTGTGGGAGATAAAATAGCACTACACTACTTGTATGCTGATTTTTACCTTTTTTATAAACATACTGAAACTCTTTATGGAGTTTCAGTGTGTTAAATCCGCCTAAACTGACAATTTTTTACGACCTTTTGCACGACGGCGGTTTAGAATATTACGACCATTTTTAGTAGCCATTCTAGCTCTAAAACCGTGTGTTCTTTTTCTAGGTGTATTATGTGGTTGGTATGTTCTTTTCATTTGGACATATCCTTATTTAATTTAAGAGCGAAATTTTACAAAAATATTACTTAAACACTCTTTAAGGTTACTTTTTACAAAGTTTTTCAGAAGAAAAACCCTTTAAAGCAGATCATATTACATTTATGATATGATACAATATCATTTTATTACTTAAAATACTTACTAATCCTGCAGGGAGTTCACCATAATTTTGAAAAATTTTTTCATATCATTTATATTTACCACTATCTTGGTAACTCTTTTAAATGCAGAATCAAAACCTACAAACATAGAACTTTTAGCTAAAGAGCTGAATCTATACGGAGGTTCAAAAGCCTCTATACAGTGGAAAAGAGTCTTTTCATCACCCCGACATCTTAAGCGCTATAAACTTGAAAATCTCGATCAACATACAAGAGAGCAACTTGAGGAGTACCTCATTAAACATGCTGCCGACTCTGAACAACCTATAGTACCAGGAATATTATAATGAAACTACTAATCACTTTAATAACATTACCAATACTGCTCCTAGCATCTGAGGATCTATCACTTAAAGTCAAAAACTTAGAGGAACAACTTTTACAACTCAAAGAAGAGATGAAAACACACCAAGAAGACTTGGATGAACGTTTTCCTATTATTGAAAAGAATGAGAAACACGCGATCTTAGATAAACTTACTCTCTCACCGGAACTTTTAATACGTGTAGATAAAATGGATTATAAAACTGGACTTATTGGAGAAAACGGTGATGCGACATTAATTAACGGCGGTCCATATGATGGAATGACACGTCGTGATAGATACTATAAAAGTTTTGAACCGGCCGGATATATTAGAATGCGCCTAAATGTAAACGGTGATTTTGGTGATACAAAATTCCATAGCCGTTTATTATATGCAAACTCTTCTCAGTCGCATGAAAGACTTTGTATACTCTCTCGAGATATAAAATCAGCGAAGGGAGGCAGTGCTTTTGATCTCGATCGTGCATATATAGACTATACACCAAATCGATATAATGGAGGCAGCCTTACGTTTTCATTTGGGATACTGCCAACTAGCGGAGGGACACCTTCCCATTTTTCACAGAATAAACAACGCTCTTCAATGTTTCCTGCACTCGTGTTTGACATGAATACATATGGAGCAATTCTTACAAAAAAATTTTATGACTCTCTGTATGTAAGAGCAATTGTGGCTAAAGCCTATACACTTAGAGAAAATTTCTACCCATATCAATGTAACCGTGAAAATATTGACAATGCAACCGTATATGGACTCTACAGTGACTTCTCATTTAACTTTTTGGGCAATTCTCTGCTCTCTTTTGGTGTAAATGTACTCGATGATCTCAAAGCACATCCCTATTTAGGTCCAGATATTGATTCCTCACATGCACATGAACTTGGACGTATGTTTACTTACGGAGTCGGTTTAGATATAAATAATTTTTTAAGTACTTCAAATATAGTTTTTGTTCATGCGGCAGCTTCAAGTCCTAATCCTAACGGGGCGATAGACGACTATAAAATCATCGCTCCAGTTACAGATGAACTTACAGAAGGTGGCTACACAGGTTTTACCGTAGAAGACTATGCTAGCGGACCGATGATAGGAAAAATGGGATATTCATTCTACTTTGGCGGTAAATACAACCTTATTCCTCAACTCTCTTTAGGTGCGGAGTTCAACTATGGAAGTAAATACTGGTTTGCAGCGACACAAGGTTCTGAAGATATATTTAATAAACTTTCAATTCGCGGTCACGCTTTAGAAGTTTATGGTACATGGAACTTAAACCAATATCTCAATGCCAAATTAGGGTATTTACATATGAAAGAAGATTATACTGGCAGTGGTTGGCACTTTGGCGAACCTGCTACAAAAGATGCAAAACAAAATATCTACTACCTTAGCTTAGAGGCACGCTTTTAATGAAATTAAAGTCGCAGCAATGGGTCTATTTTACACTTCTAATCAGCTTTGGTCTGCTGATGTACTCACTTCTTATCAGCTACAAAAATCTGCATAGAAGTAGTGCTCTTTTAAAAGACTTATCAACAGAGCAAGTAACTCTTAGTTACTATGCTAATCATCTTAACTATACCGTTAAAAAGAATCAATCGGATATTTTGCAATATCTCTCTTTACATAACAATCTTGATCTGCTTAATATGCAAGAGTCTCAAAAAAAGATCCAAAAAGATATTAAAGAATTAAAACAACTTACATACCTCAAGCCAAACTTTTCAAAAAAACTCGAAAAAACATTGATCACAATTGAAAAAAGAGCAATTGGTTATAACCTGGTACAACAATCTCTTGTCACAGCTGTCAACTCTCACGATACAGAAGATATTAAAGATGCTCTGATCGGCTTTGATATGATTACTAGTAAGTTCTCTCACGACATTTCAATTCTAATGGAAGAGGTAAGAACTTCACTTACTCAGCAAATTACTATACTTCAAGAAACAAATAAACAAAACTCTTTAATTCTTGTTTTTTCATTTATTTTTGCCAGTTTTCTAATTATCATCTCAGTATATAAATTTCACTCTGCAAATGTTAAAATCTCTAAACAACTTCAACTCAAAGAAAAAGCGCAAAACGGTTTAAAAAATGCACAAAAACAACTGCTTTTATATAATGAAAATCTAGAGAATGAAATTACTAAAAAAACACAAGAGCTTCATAAAAAAATATATACAAACTTCTTAAGCGGTCTTCCAAATAGAAACAAACTCCTTGAAGACGGGAACGAATATAATTTTACAAAGATGGCTATTCTCAATATCGATAAATTTCAGTCTTTCAACGATGTATATGGTGAAGAGATTGGAAACGTAGCCTTAAAACAAACAGCACAGTGGCTTATAGAGCATGTTGACACTAAAGAGTACTCTTTGTACCATTTGGGTGGCGATGAGTTTGTAATAAGCTCTTTAGATAGATATATTAACAATACAAAGTTTATAAACTACATTCAAAAACTTCTCAACGAATATAAAAACATATCTTTTCAATATGAAGATAAATCGTATCAGTTCATTATGAGTTCAGGAATTACATTCAGCGGTGAAAATAAAATGCTGGCATATGCAGATATGGCACTCAAAGATGCAAAAAAGAAAAACATCCCTTTCTCCGTATTTGAAGATGATAGAAATCTAGAACATACACATAAAGAGGATATGGAGATTCAGAAAAAACTGCTCTATGCACTCGAACATAATGGACTCACATCTTATTTTCAGCCTATCATTCCTATTAAAGACACGACACAACCGATTAAATATGAGTCTTTAGTACGTCTTATCGATGAAGAGGGTAAAGTTATCCCACCTGTTAAGTTTTTAGATATTGCAAAGCAAAACCGTGTCTACTATAAGGTGACTAAAAAAGTTATTCATAACACATTAAGCACTATTGAGAAGTACCAAGTACCTTGTTCAATAAACCTTTCACTTACAGACATTAAAAATGAACGCACCATAAAATATCTCTATTCTGTTTTAGATGAGTTTGATTTAACGGAACTATTAACTATAGAGCTTCTTGAAACTGAAGATTTTGATAATTATGAAGAGGTTTACTCATTTTGTATGAAAATTAGAACTTACGGGATTAAGATCGCACTTGACGACTTTGGAAGCGGATACTCCAACTTTACCCATATCCTTCATTTACCGGTTGATTATATTAAAATCGATTCATCACTTATCTCAAATATTGACAGGGATCTAAGCTCACAGATCATGGTTGAGACAATTGTTGTTTTAGCGAAAAAATTAAATGTTGAAACTATTGCAGAGTTTGTATCGTCAGAAGATATTTTAGATATGGTGAAATCTTTGGGAGTTGATTATGTGCAGGGCTTCCACATGGGGAAACCTCTGCCGATAGAGGATCAGTTAAGTATTACATCGATCGCTTGATCACGAACGATAAACTCAACTTTACTTCCCTCTTTCACTTTACCTTCTAAGATAAGGTCAGCCAGTCTGTCTTCAACGATCTCGTAAAGAGCACGTTTTAAAGGTCTTGCCCCGTAAACAGGATCAAATCCCGCTTCAGCGATATACGCTTTTGCTTCATCGCTTAGAGAAAGTTCTATATCTCTGTCTTTGACTTTATTTTGAATCTCTTTAAAGAACAGGTCAACTATACCTCTAATTTGATCTTCGCCTAAAGCATTAAAGATTACTACATCATCAAGTCTGTTTAAAAACTCCGGTTTAAATGCCTGTTTCAGCTCACCCATTACCATAGATTCAAGTTCCGGAGATTCCGGATTGTTGATGATTTTATCAGATGCGATGTTTGATGTTAGAATAATAATAGTATTACTAAAATCAACCGTTACACCTTTGTTGTCCGTTAAACGTCCGTCATCGAGTACTTGAAGCAGTACATTAAACACATCAGGATGCGCTTTTTCAACCTCGTCAAACAGAACTACCGAGTATGGTTTACGACGAACTGCTTCTGTTAGCTGTCCACCCTCTTCATACCCTACATAGCCAGGTGCTGCACCAACTAAACGGGAAACTGCATGTTTCTCCATATACTCACTCATATCGATTCTGATCATCGACTCTTCAGAGTCAAATAAGAACTTCGCTAAAGTTTTTGCAGTTTGTGTCTTACCAACCCCTGTCGGACCTAAGAATAAAAAGCTTCCAATCGGAGAATTTGCAGAGCTAAGTCCCGCTTTATTTCTTTTAATAGCACGCGCAACTGCATGTGTTGCTTTACTCTGTCCAACAACATCACGGTTGAGTTCATCTTCAACATGTAGAATCTTCTCTTGTTCAGCCTGTAACATTTTATTTACAGGGATATGTGTCCAACGAGAAACTACAGAGGCAATAGATTCTTCATCTACAGAATTTTTCAAAAGCGTACCGCTCTCTTGCATCTGTTCCCATTGCTCATTCAGAGATTTTTCATCTTCAATAAGTTTTGGTATCTCACCGTATTCAATCTCAGCTGCTCTGTTAAAATCACTCTGTGTTTTCGCTTGGTCAGCTTCTCGGCGTTTTGCCTCAATCTCACCTTTGATCTTTGAGACTCTTTCAAAAACACCTCTCTCAGTTTCAAATTGAGATTCTAGCTTACGCAGCTCCTCTTTAACATCTGCTAACTCTTTTTCGATCTCACCTAAGCGTTTTTCATTTGATGGCGTTTTTTCCATCTTTAACGCCTCTTTTTCAACCATTAATTCACTTACTTTACGTTTTGCTGCACTTAGCTCATGCGGTTCTGATTCGATCTGCATTTTCAGTTCAGCTGCCGCTTCATCAATTAAGTCGATCGCTTTATCCGGTAAAAATCTGTCCGCAATATATCTGTCACTCAAACGTGCTGCTGCAACAAGGGCACTATCTGTAATAGTTACATTATGGTGAGCCTCTAATCTCTCTTTAATTCCACGAAGAATTTGCAGTGACTGATTTACTGTCGGTTCATCTAAGTTAATCGGCAGGAAACGACGTTGCAGTGCTGCATCTTTTTCAAAATACTTTCTGTACTCTTTTAAAGTTGTTGCCCCGATAGTATGAAGTTCACCGCGAGCAAGAGCCGGTTTTAAAATGTTTGCCGCATCCATGCTTCCCTCTGATGCACCTGCTCCTACAATTGTATGGATCTCATCGATAAAAAGAATAACATTTCCTGAACTTTTTACTTCATCAATTACCGCTTTTAATCTATCCTCAAACTCACCTCTATACTTAGCACCTGCAACAAGTGAACTCATATCAAGAGCAATCACACGTTTATTTTGCAAAGATGTAGGAACTTCACCGTGATAAATTCTTTGTGCTAAACCTTCAACTAATGCAGTTTTACCAACCCCCGGTTCACCAAGTAACATTGGATTGTTTTTCGTTTTACGAATTAAGATCTGCATCATACGTGTGATCTCTTCATCACGTCCGATTACTGGTGAGAGTTTCCCCTCTGCCGCTTCTTTTGTAAGGTCTACTCCATACTTTGATAAAGACTCTAAAGTTTCATCAGCACTTTGTGAATCGATCTTTGCACCGCCACGAGATGCTTCTAACTCTTTTTCAAGTGCCATAACATCTAAATACTTTTTAAATAGCGTAGCGTAAGGTTCAGTTTTTAAGTTTGCTAAGATGTATGTATCTACAGCTAAATAACTATCTCCGTTTTTCGTCATCAATCCTACACCGTTTTCAAGTGTTTGAACAAAAGAGTGTGAGAGACGGATATTCTCTTTAGATACAGATGAAGATTTCGGAAATTTTTCAGTTAATGATTTTACATCTAACTCCATTGCTACTTTATCGATTCCCATCTTATTAAACATCTGATTTAATACAGAATCATGGTTTGTCAATAATCCCCATAAAAAGTGTTCGGCAGTAACCTCTTGATTTTTATTGTGCAGTGCTAAAGAGAGTGCACTCTCAATCGCTTGTGTCATATTATGTGTTAGTTTCTCAAAAATATTATTACTCATTTTAAATTCCTTAATAGTGTTAATCCCTTTAACGAGCAAACATTATATAATGTTTTGCCGGCAAAGATTAGGATTTTCTCTGCCTTTTAATTGTTATGGGTATAAGTGTACACCATTTTTAGAAACTGCAATGCAACTTATGTAGCATTGAACTTTTTTGCATACCGTGCAAGCATTGAGGCATTACCCGTAACGCCTCCGCTATGAATATACAAAATAGACTCTGTAGTTTGTTCAAGCAGTGTCTGCCACATTTGTGGAGCATAGAGTAAGTCAAACTCAATTCCCGAGTCTTTTAGCTTATTGTAGAGTTCATAAAACTCTTTATAGAGCTTTGCAAAGTGATACTTTCTTTTTGGTTCCAATATTTTTAGATTTTTTGGAAGCTCTTCAACCAATGAAAGCATTTGCGTTTGCAGATACTCCTTATCGCCTATGCTAGGAGTTGTATATATTGTGTATTCTGGAAGAGAGAGTGCCAAGAAGAGTGCAGTAGTTCCTGTTCCTGAGGGTGTTGCCAAGCTTCTGATTTTATTTTTTTCTAACAACTCTTTTTGAGCTTTTATCTCCTTAGCTAAGACCTCTAAACCGATTTGCGCATCTTTACCGGCACCCCCTTGATCGACAATGCAGGTTTTCTCATCCATATTGATTCTCAAAGAGGCTATAAAATCTTTATATAACTCCTGATCTATCTCGATATGTTTCATTCCAAGAGTTAAAGCTTCATAATAGTTACCTACTTGATTTTCTTTTTGTGCAGCACTTAAAGGTTTCGTATAGTAGATAAACTCCCAAGACTTTTTTTGGCATAATGCAGCAATAGCAAGCATAGCATTAGACTGTGTACCGCCGTAAGAGATGAGTTTATTGTATTTTTCTTTTGGAGTTTGAAGGAGTGTGTAGAGTTTTCTGTATTTATTACCGGCAAGATGTCGATCGATAAGATCGTCACGCTTAACGAAAAACTCTCTTCCCTCTAAAGAGATTTTAGAGATAGAAGAGTGTTCCATTATTTACTTGATAACTGCTTTTTTTTGTAAAGAGTCCATTTTTTTCTTCATAGTCTCTTTGAATTTTTCCATTTTAAGACGTTGATCGATAAATGCTTTTACTTCATCGAACTTTCTTGTCATTGCAGATTTTTTATCCTCTAGATAGATAACGTGGTAACCAAACTGTGTTTTTACAGGTTCTGTTGTTACCGTACCTTTTTTCATAGAAAATACTTTATCGTTAAATGCAGGTACCATTTGACCCTCAGTAAAGTAACCTAAATCACCACCTTTAGGCCCACTAGGTCCAGTCGATTTTGCTTTTGCTTCTGTTATGAATTTATCTTTTAGTTTTTCACCGCTTAAAGATTTTAAACCGCTAATGATTTTTTTTGCTTCATCTTCAGTAGCTACAAGGATATGACGAGCATGTACACTTTTTGGTTCGTTAAATTCTTCTTTGTTTTGTTTATAATAGCTTTTTAGCTCTTTTTCTGAGATTTTGATCTCATCTAAAAGTTTCTTTTGCCATACTTGAATAGCCAGTTCTTCTTTCATACGCTCTTCAAGCTTTTTGTATTCTTCTTTATACTCTTTAGATTTTAAGATACCGTTTTTCTTAGCATCTTCAAAAATCAGTTCTTTGCCAATAAGTTGTTGCAGTACTTGTTGTCTGAAAGCAGCTTGTTTTTCAGGTGGAACTTGATTAAATCTTCCCTGAGTAGCTCTCATCAGCTCACTATCAACATCCTCTTGCGTAATCGCTTTACCGTTTACTGTAACTAACGTTTGTGCTGAAGCAATTGTTCCAGCAAGAAGAACAACAGAAAGTAATTTTTTTGCCTTGTTCATTATATATCCTTATAACATTTTGTATATAGAAAGTGTAATGAGAATTGGATAACGAATATTAAACGAACCTATACATGTACTTTTAAATATTTTTCTAAAATTAGCTCTAATTTATCACGAGTTAACGGTTTAGAGAGGTAATCATCCAGTCCTTCACTAAGGATCATCTCTCTATCACCATCCATTGATAATGCTGTCAATGCGACTATAGGTGTTTTTTTCGCACCTAAAGACATCACCGCTTTTATCTCTTTTGTTGCTACTATACCGTTCATTTGCGGCATATCTATATCCATAAATACAATATCAAAATTATGTTTTTTATATTGCTGTACAGCCTCTAAACCGTTTGCGGCAGTCTCTACATCAATATTATACCCTTGTAATAATAGTTTTATCAGTCTTTGATTGATCATATTATCTTCAACTACAAGAGCTGTTATATTTTCATCTTTTATAGAAAATTCTTCTTTTTTCTCTGTATGCATCTCAATATTGTTCATTGCATAAAGATGTTTTGCCATATAACTTGGAAGGAGTGGTTTGTTGATTACATCATCTACAAGATGTGTAAGTTTTGTTTGTAGTTTTTCGTTTTCATCAAGAAGTATTGAAACCGGTACTTTTTTAAAGTATGTTCCAAGTTCGAGAATCCATGAAGAATCATTTTGGTTTGCGACAATATACAACGCATCTACATCTTCATATACATGTTCATCCAACTGGTTTGATTTGATAACATCCAAAGCAAAAGCACGAAGATAGATAGTTAAAAAGTTTGCCTCTTCTATTTTAGATTGATCAAGCAATAAAACTTTGACTTTTTTCTTCGGCATCATTTTATAATTTTGCCCGCTAGAGTTTTTGAAGTTTAAAACAAAGTTTACATATGTACCGCTACTGTCACTTGTAATGCGCAGGTCTGAGCCAAGAAGCTTTACAAGCCCAGATGAGAGACTCAATCCCACACCGAGTCTCTCATCGGCCTGGTTTCCTGCAGTAAAAGGTTCATTTATAAGCGCAATTTGCTCTTCAGATATCCCTTGTCCCGTATCTTTAACACTAAATCCTATACTACAATCGCCGTTTTGCTGACGTTTTAATAGTTTTACCTCAATGATTACCTTTCCGCCGCGCGGTGTAAACTTGATTGCATTAGATGCCAAAGCATTAAGAACCTGCATAATTTTTTTGGAATCACTGTTGAGTTCATGTGGCAGTTTAGGATCGACAAAACTCATAACTTTGATCCCTTTTTCTTTGCCTTGTTTACAAAAACTGTATGACAGCATCTCAACTAACGGTAAAAGGTTAAAAGGTTCATTTGAAAGTTCTAATCTGCCGCTTTGCAGTTGAGCAAGGTCTAAAAGTGTCTCAATATTTGTCATCAAACTTTTTGAAGAGCGATGGATCATACTGATAAATTCACTCTGTTGCGCATCAAGATGGGTATGTTCAAGAAGATCCACAAAACCTAAAATTCCGTTCATAGGAGTTCTAAATTCATGCCCTATATTTGCTAAAAATTTTGTTTTGAGTTTTTCAATCTCTTTTGTTTTTTGTTCAGCTTTATAGATATCTGTCACATCTTTTAGATGAAGCACGTAAACTCTACTGTTGAGTTTTGACTGATACGCTTTTGCATCGATCATTATCACATCGGAACTGTTTTTATCAAGTATACTGACACGATAACCATCTTTTTTATATTTTCTTATATAGTCCAGCCAAGACTTATCTGATTCTGTAAAGATCTCTTCACTTTCATTTAAAAAGATATCTCTGATACTCTCATTTTCTCTATTAAAGTCTGATATATCATGATAGTTCATTTTCTTTAAAAAAGTTGTATTTGCCCCTATCCAGCCTGTTCCTTGAAGGAAGTAAAGCAACATATCATCATTTTCATCTGCAAGTTCAACAAAAAACTCTCGCCCTAAACTGGCCTCAAGTCCACCATGCAATGTTTGTGGTGCACGTACAACATCTTTTTGTTCATTTGCAGTTTTATTTGATGAAAAAATAGAGAAGAAACCCATGAGCTACCCTTTAATAAAATTAAAATTTAACATAATCCATCGATTATACCATATAAATTAATCTTAATACAAGTTTGCTAAAATTAGCCCATGAAAAAAGCAACGAAAAAAGAGATAGCTGAGATCCACAAACGTTTTGTAGAGAGATACAGCGATGCGGTAACGGAATTAGCATACAAAAATGCTTATGAACTGGTTGTAGCAGTAGCCCTTTCGGCACAATGTACAGATAAAAGGGTAAATGTAATCACACCTGCACTTTTTGAAAAATACCCATCTCCAAAAGAGCTTGCACAGGCAGATATTGAAGATGTAAAAGCGCTTATTAACACTTGTTCATTTTTTAATAATAAAGCTAAAAACATTATAGAGATGGCAAAAAGAGTTGTAGAAGTGTATGATGGCGAGATTCCAATGAATGAAAAAGAGTTACAAACTCTTGCAGGTGTTGGGCAAAAAACTGCAAATGTTGTTATGATCGAATACACGGGTGCGAATTTAATGGCGGTTGATACGCACGTTTTTCGGGTTTCACATAGACTGGGCCTTAGTGATGACAAAACACCGATCGCTACAGAAGCTACCCTTGTTAAAAAATTTAAAAACGATCTCCATGCACTGCATCAGGGGATGGTACTTTTTGGAAGATATATCTGTCGTGCCAAAAATCCAAAGTGTGAAGAGTGTTTTTTAACGGAATTTTGTAAGACAAAGGAAACTTTTAAAGTATAGGGAATACTCTTTGCTTAGATAGATGTATGAAAAAAATCACTTTAACTTTTATTTTACTACTACTCTCATTTTCCGGCTGTGTAAATAAGCACGGCATCTCGGCGAAATATTACAGTGATTGTAAAGAGTATTACGATCTGCAAGGATATTATCATAAAGAGTGTGGAGAAGATGATATTGTAACTTATGAGCAGATGAAAAATGTCATCAAGAAAAAAGAGACACCTCCAAAAGGAAATGTCTGGTAGTTTATTTGATCGCTATAAACGTGGCAAAGTTTGCCCAGCGAAAAACAACTTCACAATGGGTAAAGCCGTTTTCTAACGCCATTTTAATATTTTCCTCTTCACTGTAAGGAACCAGTACGTTCTCTAGAGCTTCACGTTTTTGCATGATCTCATACTCACTGTACCCCTGCTCTTTTTTAAAGTCGTAATAACATTCGATCAGGTCTTTATTGAGTTTTGGATGGTGAGAGATCACTTTTTCACTAAAGATAAACACGCCCTCTTTTTTTAGCGAATCAGCTATCTTTTTAATGAGTTTCTCTCTTACAAGCGGTCGGATAAACTGCAATGTATAGTTACTGATAAAAGCATCTGCTTCTTTGTAATCATACTCCAGTATATCAGCAAGTTTTACCTCTATATCTGCGCCGAATGCTTCTATCTTTCTTTTTGCACGTGCAAGCATCGCTTCAGAGTTATCTAATCCTATAAGGTTAGCTTTACACTCTAAGTCTCTGTTTATATCCAATAATAAACTTGCAGTTGAACATCCAAGATCGTACACTATACCGTTTTCACTTAGATTTTTGAGCACAAAAAACTTTGTTATTTTTTGACTCTCTTTATAAAAAGGTACACTCCGTTCCAACATATCGTCAAAAACGGCAGCAACCTCTTCATCAAACTCAAACTGTTTTTTTATAGGTTTTGTAAATACTTGATCGTTCATAGGATTCTTTTAAATTTAGTTTCTGTCCATTGCATTAAGATCTTTGAACGCTTCAATTACGCGCTCTACTAAACTCTCTTGACCTGCACGTAACCATTTTCTAGGATCGTAGTATTTTTTGTTTGGTTTATCTTCACCTTCTGGGTTTCCGATCTGACCTTGTAAGTAATCATGATTTTTAGCTACATATTCTCTTACACCGTTCCAAGTAGCCCACTGTGTATCTGTATCGATGTTCATTTTAATAACACCGTATGAGATAGCTTCAGAGATCTCTTCAGGAAGTGATCCAGAACCACCGTGGAAAACAAAGTTTACAGGTTTTTCAGCAGTAGAAAATTTTTCCTGGATATATTTTTGTGAATTGTCTAAAATTTTTGGAGTTAAAACAACGTTCCCCGGTTTATATACACCGTGAACATTTCCAAATGAGGCTGCAATTGTAAAGTTTGGAGAGATTTTTCCTAACTCTTCATATGCGTATGCAACTTCCTCTGGTTGTGTATATAGAAGTGCATTGTCAATATTTGTATTATCAACACCGTCTTCTTCACCACCCGTAACACCAAGCTCAATCTCGATGTGCATACCGATTTTACTCATACGCTCTAAGTAAGCTTTACAAGTAGCAATGTTTTCTTCTAAAGGCTCTTCTGAGAGGTCTAACATATGTGAAGAGAAAAGCGGCTTGCCGTATGCTTGGTAATGTACCTCACCAGTACTTAAAAGAGCGTCGATCCATGGAAGCAGTTTTCTTGCAGCATGGTCAGTGTGAAGAATAACAGCTACTCCGTAAGTTTCAGCCATCATGTGAACATACATAGCACCTGCAATAGTTCCGGCGATTGCAGCTTGTTCATTTTCATTACTTAAACCTTTTCCAGCAAAGTAAGAACCACCACCGTTACTAAATTGAATTATTACAGGAGAGTTTGCTTTGCTCGCAGCTTCTAAAACACCATTGATCGAATCTGTATTTACAACATTTACGGCCGGGATAGCAAATCCGTTCTTTTTTGCATGCTCATAAACTTTTGTAACATCATCACCAAATAACACACCAGGTTTTACAATATCTAATATACCAGTACTCATACAATATCCCTAAAAAATTTAATTTCGAAATTATATAATACAGTTCATTTAAAACAACTTTATGTTACTATCTCATTCATGAAACAAGAGATAATCACCGATATAATTTTAGTAGATATTATAAACTTTTCAACGCTCACTTCAAAACAACAATTGGAGATCATTACATTTTTAACAAAAAGTTATAAACGTGTAATTGAGAAGATGTTGGTCAGTTCTAAAATGCCCCTTTCTACTCTTATACTTAGTTTTGTATCAACAGGGGACGGATTTTATTGTATCCTCGATCCAAAGCTTAAAGGGTATGGAACTTTTTTAGGTCTTAGTTTCAATCACTTTTCGGAACAAATCTCTAAAAAATATCCATATTTTCAGGGTATCAAGATAGCTGTTCATACTGGTGGAGTAAACCGCTTTATCGATATCTTGGGAAATGAAAACTATATTGGTGACGGACTTAATGACTGTTCACGCTACATTGAATTTAAAAACTTTACTATCTCGACGGTTATGATCTCTGAAACAGCCTATAATGAGTTAAAAAAATTTTTACGCTACCATCGGGATTTTGAGAAGATATTGATAGAGAGAGAATTTAAACGCTCCAAAGCATATACTTTCAATGATAAACACGGAAATGAAAAGAAAGGCTACTTAGTCTGGCTCAGAAAATCGGGTATAATTACCCCACCAAAAATCGATTTTTTATAACTAAATAAGGGAATATTATGAGACTTACCTTAGATGAATATGCAAAACATTTCAAAATGTCTAAAGAGATGATAAACTCAAAACTCAGAACAAAAAAACTCAACTACATCATAGAAAACGGTGTTACATATATTATAGTGACTAGAAGTTCACTTGAACCGCAAAAACGTGAAGAGATTCATCAGGAAAAAAAAGAGCAACAGGTACAACAAAAAAAACAAACTACTGCTAATAATACGCCTGTACCTGCAAAAACAAAAACTACAGTCTCGATGGTAATCTCTCTTTATCAGAAAGAGAACCAACAACTCAAAGAGAAGATAAGTTACCTTGAAGCAAAAATTGACAAGCTGATCAATGATAAAGAGCAGATGCTTCGCGATGAGATGAATAAAATAGAGCAGGTATATAGTAAAAAAGATGAACAACTCAAAAACATTTTAGAACTCATCAATACTAAGCTTACTATTGAAAGAGAGAATGAAACTGTTCACGAAATTGAAACTATAACTCCTATCTCTCAAAAGAAAGAAGCAAAAATTGTAGAGCTTAAAGAATATCTTAAAAATCTAGATATTGAACCGCAACAAAGAAAAACGATTAAAAAAAGATTTTTAAGTGCTTACGGCAGCGATATAAGAATCATTAAACAAAATGGAAAAATCTATCTAGACTTCTCAAAATACGACTATTCAGATCTTCTAAACTAATCTTTTAAAACTTTCAGCCTTCAAAGCACTCAACGCTTTGAAGGCTTTTTTTTCCTCCATATTATACGGTTTTCCGTATAATATATTCATTTTAATATATTTGATTGTATATTTATTTTATAAAAAATATTATTTACTGTATATAATATATATATTTAAGTATATTTATATAAATTAAATGTGTATTTAAGTATTTAATACGTATAATCGTCGTTATGCAAATTGATGACTTGTTTAATATACTTCACAACTCGGTAGAATCACAAAACAATGGACGTAAGATATCTCTTAAGGACATGGCAAACTCTTTAGGGCTATCTATGCGTACATACCAAGACTGGAAGCTTGGTCGTGCCAAACCTCAAGCGGCTGCAACCGTGATCAAAATGTTAGGTATGTTAGATGATGATGAGATTATTCGCGCTGTTAGAAAAATCAACAAACTAAAGGATAATTAATGGGAGCCTTGACAAAAAAAGAGAGAGAAGCTTTAGAGGATGTTTTCTTGTCTATTCACTCTAAAAATCGTTCCGAACAATTTTTTACATTAATACAAAAAACTAAGAAAAGAGTATTTACATATATTAAAATAACTACCCATAAGATGAAAAACAGCGCGTATTCTCTCTATCTTAAGAGTATAAGCAAACGCAATAAATAGCTCTAGTTTCACTAAAAATGAGCTATTTAGGGTAAAAATTGCATATTTTTTCCTAAAAAAACGAAAAAAGAAGAAAAATTTAAGGAAATAAACTATAAAGTACTTTTAGCTGAATTATTTTGTGTATCCCCCTTTATTAGGAGGATAGGCAGAGATTCGGAAAAATTTTAAATCAAGGGTAAATTTATGAATAAGGCACAATTCGTTGAATTAGTACAAGAATGTGGTAACTACAAAACTAAAGTAGAAGCAGAGGCAGCTATTAAAGCTTTCACTGAAGCTGTAACTGAAGCTTTAGTAAAAAAAGAGGATGTTTCTCTAGTAGGTTTTGGTAGTTTTGCTGCTGCATTACAAAAAGGTAAAAGTGGTACAGTTCCAGGTACTGACAAAACTTATACTACTCAAGATAAAATGGTTCCTAAATTTAAAGCTGGTAAAGGTCTTAAAGACCGCATTGCAGCTGGTAAATAATCTCTTTATATCGCCTTTACGGCGATATATACTAAATTTATGAACTTTAATCTCTTCTCATTATTTCAAAAAAATAAATCAGACCTAGTCGTTCCCGATACAATCTTAGTAAAACGTATCAAATCTCTTGCAAAAAATAGTGACTTAAAGGTATTTTCAAATGTAGATATTTATCTCCATAAACAAAGTTACAATATAGAACTTATGCTTTATGACAAAATACGCGGACTTTATCTTTTTGAAATAAAGAAATGGTCATTTGACGATCTCAAAAACTCTGTTATAGAAAAAGCTCAAAATCAAGAGCATGCTAACAATACACTCGCTTTCGATAAGACACAAGAATTGATCAAAAGAAAGTATAATGAGATTAACCATACCGATGGACCAAAAATATATAATTATCTACTAATGGAAAATTTAAGTGCTGATGAATATGAGCATTTAGATGATTCATTTAAAACACTTCTGCCGAAAGAGAAGATCATATTTAGCGATTCTCTTACTTCCGATATTTTTAAAAAACTTGAGAGTGAAGATAAAGTCCCTGTAGGACAACGTGATAACACTGCCTTAGAAATACTCTTAACACAATATACTAAACTTGAAGATGACGGAAGCTTCACACTGTGTAATGATCAAGAGATAGAGTTTTTAAATACTCCATTAAACGATTTTTCAAATCTTACGATAGATTTTCAAACCGGACAAACTTCCCTTTTACTTCTCAAAGCTATCATTGAAGTGTTTAAACAACGACATAAAAAAATCATCTTAATAAAACCTACGACATTAGCACGTGATATTGCCTACAAAAAATTACTAGAGATCATAGAACACGGCATCATAGAGTTCGATATGAATGCTATAGAACTTCTTACACCTCTTGAACTTATAAATAAACATCTGCAGAAGTTAAAAAAACCTATGATCAAAGATTTTTCCGAATTTGATACAAAACTATTGAAAAAGAGCTTTCAAATTGCCGACTTGGTCATATGTGATGATGCAAATCTTTTAGATGCTCAGTTTATCGGTTATATTAAAAATATTCAAAAAAATAAACCGGCAATATTTGTCAATCTTACAGATGAGCAAATAGCGACTCAATTTACATTACCGTCTGCTCTAGAAACTAAAACATATCAATTTTTACAGACACACCCTTTAGCAAAAACGATGCAGTTGATTCAAAAACTTCTTGAGGAAAATCTGCCAAACGATATTCTTGTAGTTTCCAACCCTCAAAACCAACAAAAACTCAAAGATGATTTAGAACATTTTATAGAACATAATGCTTTAGATATTGAAGGTGGAAAAACACTTTTAGAGCAAAATCTTGAGGAGTTAAGACTCGCAACATACAATGATATGTTTGAACTTTCTACAAAACACATTATATTGCTAGATTTATGTGAATATAATGAAAAACAGATAGAATATGCTTTTAATTTAGCCACGAAAAGTGCTTACGTTCTCTATGATAATTCTTGTGAAATCATAGAGTTGTTAAAGGAAAAGTATGAAAGTAATCAAGAGTGAACAGGAATGGAAAAAACAACTAACTCCTGAAGCGTATTATGTGTGTAGAGAGCATGGAACCGAAGCACCTTTTTCCGGTAAATATTACGACTGTAAAGATGAAGGTGTTTACAAATGTGTATGTTGCGGGGCTCCACTTTTTGAATCTTCTACAAAATTTGACTCCGGAACCGGATGGCCAAGCTACTTTGAACCGATTGAAGATGCTATAACTGAACATAAAGATATGACTCACGGAATGATCCGTATAGAGGTAAGATGTGCATCATGTGATGCTCATTTAGGACATGTTTTTCCTGATGGACCAGAACCGACTGGGATGAGATACTGCATCAACTCTGTATGCTTAACACTTGACGAGAACGAATAATGAAAAACATAATTATTACACTGTTTTTACTTCTGTCGGCAACTATATTAAATGCCCAAAATCCACATGTTGTTTTAGAAACAAACCAGGGGAACATTGAACTAGAGCTCTATCCAGATGTAGCTCCTTTAGCTGTTGAAAACTTTACTACACATGTAAAAAACGGTTACTATGACAACCTAACATTTCACAGAATCATTAAAAACTTTATGATCCAAGGCGGTGATCCTACCGGAACAGGCCGTGGTGGAAAGTCTATCTGGGGTAAAGAGTTTAAAAACGAATATAAAGCAAATGTTGTTTTTGACGAGCCTGGTATATTAGCTATGGCAAATGCAGGACCAAATACAAACGGCAGCCAGTTTTTTATTACGGTTGCACCGACACCTTGGCTAAACGGTGGTTATACAATTTTTGGAAAAGTTGCGAACGAAGCTTCTATGAACGTAGTTCTTAAAATGAGTAATGTAGCAACAAACGGAAGATACGGGGGAGACAGACCTAACCAACCCCAAATTATTAAAAAAGCATACTTAAAATAGAGAGATTACATGGATATAGAAACACTCAATAAACTAGAGAAAAAAGCACTTAAAAAAAGCGGAATGGACTTTACAAGATTAGGAGTTGCACTCTTTTTTGCAGTTGCAGTTTTAACTTTTAGTTTTGTGTCAAACGGTGGTGTTCCAAATAATATGTTCTTAGCAATTGCAGCTTTAATCGGTGCATATATGGCTATGAACATTGGTGCTAATGATGTAGCAAACAATGTAGGACCGGCTGTTGGTTCACGTGCTATGACTATGACTATGGCAATTGTTATTGCTGCTGTTTTTGAAGCCAGCGGTGCACTTATTGCCGGTGGAGATGTTGTTAAAACAATTAAAAAAGGGATCATTGATATCTCTGCTTTTGGAGGCAATGCCGATCCTTTTATCTGGGCTATGATGGCTGCACTTTTAGCTGCTGCACTTTGGCTAAACCTTGCTACTGCACTTAGAGCTCCTGTGTCTACTACACACTCTATTGTAGGTGGTGTAATGGGTGCAGGTATTGCAGCAGCAGGCTTTAGTATCGTATCATGGTCGACAATGGGAAAAATTGCAGCATCATGGGTAATCTCTCCTGTTTTAGGTGGAGTTATTGCTGCAGCATTTTTATTCTCTATTAAAAAAGCGATAGTATTTAAAAAGAACAAGATAGATGCCGCAAAAAAATATGTACCAATCTATGTAGCTATTATGGCGTGGGCTTTTGTAACTTACTTAACACTCAAAGGGCTTAAAAAGATTTGGCCAAATATTATTGAAAAAATAAACTCTATTTTTTCTCTTTCACTTGAAGTAAGTTCACATCCAAGTTTCACAACAGCATTAATTATGGGTGCTATCACGGCAGTAATTGTTTATATATACATTGCAAATAAAATTAAAAACAAAGTATTTGATGATTCAAATGACGGTGTAAATACTCTTTTTACGATTCCATTGATTTTTTCTGCGGCACTTCTAAGTTTTGCTCACGGTGCGAATGACGTTGCAAATGCTGTAGGCCCATTAGCTGCTATTAGTGATGCAGTACTTAACGGCGGTGTATCAACAAAAGCATCTATCCCTCTTTGGGTTATGGCTGTGGGTGCTCTTGGTATTGCGCTAGGTCTTATGTTATATGGTCCAAAACTTATCAAAACTGTTGGTGCAGAGATCACTGAGCTCAACCAAATCAGAGCTTTCTCAATTGCAATGGCTGCGGCTATTACGGTTATTATAGCTTCTCAGCTTGGTCTTCCAGTAAGTTCTACTCATATCGCTATCGGTGGAGTTTTCGGTGTTGGTTTTTTAAGAGAATATCTCCATATCACTTCAAAAGAGACACATAGTGTTGAAGATGACTTACAGATTATCGAAGATGAAAAAGCTACAATGAATGCTTATAAAGCTGAACTCACTACACTAGAGAAAAAAGATGATAAATCTAAAGCTGATTATGAAAGAGTTGTAGAACTTTACAAACTCATAGCTAAAGAGGAAGAGCTCTTAAAATCTACGAAAAAACATATTAAGAGAATTGAAAAAGTACAGTATGTAAAACGTGACACTGTGAAAAAGATAATCGCAGCTTGGATCATTACGGTACCGGCTGCCGCAATTATTGCTGCAGTACTATTCTACGCTATTAAAGGGATTATGCTCTAAGTAAGCATAACCCTTACCACATAACTTTATTTCTACCGGCAGATTTCGCTTTATAGAGCGCATCGTCGGCTTTTGCCACTACATCTTCTAGAAAAACTTTTTGAGATACTTCAGCTATACCGAAACTAGCAGTCACCTGACCAACTACATCGATTTGAAGTTGTTCTATCTTGCCTCTTATTTTTTCAGCGATACTGCATGCTTGTTCTAAGTCAACTGTTGGAAAAAGGATAATAAACTCTTCCCCACCCCATCGGCATACAATATCCACTTCTCTCGTTTCATTTTTTAGCAGTTCAGAAATTTTTCGTAATACATCATCTCCAACGTTATGCCCATACTGATCATTCACCTTTTTAAAAAAGTCTATATCCAAAAGAACTAAAGACATAACACCGGCTCTTTGAAGCATAGTTTCCAAAGAGGAATTGAAAAGTTGTTTGAACTTATATCTATTATATAGTTTTGTAAGTGGATCGATTGAGGCCAACAGTTCATACTCTTGATTCTGAGCTTTTAAAATAGAGTTGATCTCCTGTAACTCCTCTTGATGCTCTTTCATCACTAATGCCCATCTATTATAGGTTAAAAGTATCAACTCTTTTTGTGTAATTATTCCTGTAAGTTTACCCTCATCATCAGTAACTATTAAACGTTTATAGTGCTTTTGTTTTACAAACTCTAAAGCCTCTCTGACACTCGTTCTTTTGTGTACACAATCAACAGGTGAGTTCATATATGTTTTAATGGGTAGCTCAAGGTCTGCATTGTGTTTGATCAACTGTACTACATCTTTTGTTGTAAGTATACCTATGGGCTTTTGCCCCTCAACAACTATAACACTATCATTTTCCCCTGTATACATATGCGACAATACATCCGTAGTACTCATCTCTTTATCGATCCAGCGTACACGTCTTGTCAGTCTTAAAAAATCTTCAATAGTGTAGTTATCCATAATTATTTCAGGGTCTATATTGCTAGTAATATCTGTATGTGTTATCAATCCGTAAATAGTTTTATCATCATTAACAACACAGATATATTCAGTTAACTCATCTAAAAATCTTAAAAGATTAAGAACGTTTGTATCTTTTTTAACTGCCGGAGTTCGTTTTAAAGTTAGATGGGAGATTGGGTCTGTAAGTTTTATAGTTGATTCGCGTAGTTTTAATACCTCTATTGCAGTCAGTACATAAAACAGATCATAATCCTGTACAATTATATCACGATGATCGCTCTCGATCATCATATCTATAGCCTTACTAATAGGTTCACTGATATCTATTGAAACTACTTGCGTACTTGCTATATCACCTGCACTAGGAAATTTCATATTTACACCTTTTGTATTTTTTTAAATACCTCTAAAGCCTGTTTATGTTCATATACATCGTGAGCTCGAATAATAGAAGCACCGTTTCTTATCGCTTCTAAATGAAGTACAAGTGTTCCGGCCAGCCTCTCTTCAATAGCTGAGGGGGTTATCTTGTCAATCATCGATTTTCTTGAAGCACCGATGAGCAACTGTTTGCCGAGTGAGCTAAAATGTTCTAAATGCTTCAACAGTTGAAGGTTATCATCCAGTGTTTTACCAAATCCGATTCCAACATCTAAGATAATATCTTGTACTCCAAAATCTTCTAGCTTTTGTGTCTGCATTTGTAGGTACTTATATACATCAAGAATAACATCACTATACTGAGGATTTGCTTGCATTGTTTGAGGAGTCCCTTGCATATGCATCACTACTGCACTTGCATTATATCCGGCAGTTAGTTTACATAGCGTATCGTTTTCAAAACCGGTAATGTCATTTACGATTTTAAAACCATTCTCTAGCGAATATTGAACAACGCTCGGAGTATAAGAATCTATACTAAACTTCACTTTTTCATACAGCTTGTTTTTCCCAATGGCATCAAGTATAGGTTGTAATCTCTCTAGCTCCTCTTTAGCACTTACTTCAGGAGCATTGGGTCGTGATGAAACACCCCCGATATCTATAATGTCTGCCCCATCTTCGATCATCTTCTCTATTCTAGCTACGGCAGCATCTCCAAAAAATCTTGAACCGCTAAAAAAGCTGTCGTCATTTGCATTGACAATTCCCATAATCTCAACATCATGAGCTTTTCTTGTTTTTAGATAGTTTTGTAATTGAAGTGCTACCTCTTTAAGTCCAAAAGGTTGTGCCAGCTCTTTTTTTGCGAGTGTCTCGATCTGCTTTGTTGTAGCTATTAATATACAATCAACATGAGGTGTTTTTGCAATGACAGTCCCTCGTGGTACTGCAAGATCAGCACCTATTGAGAGCGCATCCTGCTTGAGAATGTTTGCCCCGCCTACTGCCAGGTCTTTGATATAAAAGACTTCAGTTTTTGCTTTTGATGCTAAGATTTTAACACCGCCGCTGTCAACACCTAGTTCGATTAAATATTTTTGAATATCGATCTCGTTGGAAAGTTTTTTAATCTCCATTAGCGCTCCTGAGTAAATCCCATTAATAGCATTGCAAAAACACTTTGTGGACGTGAATTCAGTTCCACTAGTCTATATGCTTTATCAAAGGTTTCAAGTTGTTTTTGAGAGAGGATAAGTTTTTCAACTACTACCGCTTTATAAAAAAGTGATTCAATCAACTCTTTTGCTTCATTTTTTGAGACTCTTGCATTTGCTTTTAAAAAGGAAAATATCTGATCATAGTCGAGTCTTGCCAAACTTATTTCAAGCTCTTTGATCTCATGTGAAGTATCCACTTTTAATATTGGCAGTCTTGAGCGAATCGTTGGAAGCAGTGTTGATTTTGTCGTTGTAATAATGACAAACTCAATATTTGTAGGGGGTTCTTCTAAAAGCTTTAGAAGTGAATTTTGAGCGACATCCGTAAAATCGATCGCCGCTAAGATGATATATTTTGTCGTTGATTCACTTACATACGCAGCGGCCATCACCTCTTTTGCATGTTCAATTTTGAAAGTCTCTTCTATAAACTTTACTACGCGGTGCCCGCTTAAACGTCTCTCTAGTTGTTCTATCTCATTCTCAAGCTCTTTTGAGATGATAATATGACCCTTTAGAGACTCATTAGCTTGCATCAACCTCTCCGAACATTGTTGCATTTAAAGATGCATCAAAAAGTCTATAAAGCTGTAAAAGTTTTATATCTAATAGTGGATCGTAAGACTTTAGCGTAAATGCATTGTTAAAATCTTCATCAAATGTCCAGAAGTAGCTATTGTCTTTTCTTTTTGCTATATCACTTCTTTTATCATCACCTTTACCGATGTACCAGAAGAAATGATCATTTTTATACGAAAGGGAGATAAGGTCATCTACCATATCGATCATCTCTCCTCCACTGATATTGTTGTAGTGAGTATAAAGAGAATCTATCGTTACGATAGGGATAAGAGGTCTATCGATATCAACGCTGTTAATAGCATCTAAAATATAGCGCTCTAACCATTTTCTCTTTTGATCGGTAATTAAAATAACTGTCTTGCCGTTTAGAATTTGCTCCAGTGCGAATGCAGTTGTTTTAGACCATTCAAATCTATGTTCTTCAAGCCAGCTTAGAGACCCGCCCTCTTCACGAATAGCATCGAGACTCCACTGTGCAAAATCTAACATAAAACTTGACTACTTCTCTAACTCGTATGCATCATGTAAGCTTCTTACTGCTAACTCTGCATATTTTTCATCGATTACCATAGATACTTTAATCTCTGAAGTTGATATCATGTTGATGTTGATGTTGTTATCAGCCATTGTTGTGAAAGCTTTTGCAGCTACACCGGCATGAGATTTCATACCAACACCCACAACTGAAACTTTACAGATAGCTTCATTGTATGTGTCATCTTTAATCTCACCCTCTTGAACAAATGTGTCAACCACTGCTTTAGCATCATGAAGATCGCTTTTTGCAACCGTAAAATCAATGTTTGTAGTGTCGTCAACTGCTTTGTTTTGTACTATCATGTCAACATTTACTTCTGCACGTGCGAGTTTGTTGAAAATTTCACTTGCAATACCAGGTCTGTCTTTTACACCTAAAAGTGATATACGAGCTTGATTTTTATCTAAAGCAATTCCACTTACTAATGGTTTTTCCATAATGTTTTCCTCTTTTGTTATTAATGTTCCCTCTTCATCTGAAAAGCTTGATCTTGTTACTAAATTTACGTTTAATTTTTTTGCCATCTCTACCGAACGGTTTTGAAGAACTTTTGCACCAAGGCTTGCTAACTCTAACATCTCGTCATAAGATATTTTGTCTAGTTTATGTGCCTTAGGCTCAATTCTAGGGTCCGTAGTAAAAATACCTGTAACATCTGTATAGATCTCACAAAGGTCGGCTTTTAATGCACCTGCAATCGCAACGGCACTTAAATCACTTCCACCGCGACCAAGTGTTGTTACGTCACCATACTCGTTTACACCTTGGAAACCTGCGACAACTACAATTTTTCCCTCTTTTACAGCATCTTGCATCGATGTAGGATCGATATCCTCAATACGTGCTTTTGTGTGGCTGTTATCTGTAACTATTCCAGCTTTTCTACCACTCATTGCTGTTGCTTTATACCCCATCTCTTGAAGTGCAATAGAAAGCAGCGATGCAGTTACTCTTTCACCTGAACTAAGAAGCATATCCATCTCTGCACGAGCCGGAGTCTCTGAAAAGTGTTCAGCATAACTAACAAGTTTGTTTGTTTCACCACTCATAGCAGAAACAACAACTACTACATCATTGCCAGCCTCTTTTGTTTTTGCAACACGATTTGCAACGTTTTGGATACGCTCCAAATCTCCAACACTAGTTCCACCGAACTTTTGAACAATTAACATTAAAGTAGTCCTTCATCTTTAAAATAATTTATTACGTTTTCATAAACAGGTTTTTTGAAATGTGCAGTGATATCCAGCACCTCATCAACATCGACAAACTTGTATGAAGAAAATTCCGGATGATGCGTTTCTAGATCAATCTTCGCATCTTTATCAAGTTTCACCAAAAAGTATCTTTGTGTCTGCCCTTTGTACGGCTTCATACTTTTAGCAATCTTTGCAGGAAAATCATACGATATCCATTCAGGGTATTCTGCAACGATTTCAGCTGCTGCTGTACCGATCTCCTCTTCCATCTCACGGAACAGTGCATCAAGTACCTCTTCGCCTTCATCGATTCCCCCTTGAGGAAACTGCCAAATATCTCCGAGGTCATTTCTTTGTGCTATAAAAATATTTTTTTTCTGCGGATACTCATGTGACACGATGATCATAGCCACATTCGGACGATATTGTTCTTCTATTTTCATGTAAGCACCCCATTTAATAATTATCGGGATTATACAAAATTTCTAATTAAAATAATATAATTTAAGCTAAAAATACTCTTTCAAACTCTTTGGCAGGAAGTGGTTTGGAATAGATATATCCCTGAATAAAGTCACACCCCATACTCGTTAATATCTCTTTTTGTTCCGCATTTTCAACACCTTCGGCAATCACCTGAATATCAAGCTTATGGGCCATTGCTATCATAGCTTCCGAAAGTACTTTGTCTTGTTGTGATGTTACTAAGTTATCTACAAAAGACTTGTCAATTTTAAGATAATCTATATCAAATTTTTTCAGATATGATAAAGAGGAATAGCCTGTTCCAAAATCATCTATAGCTACCTCTATCCCTTTTTCTCTAAAAGTCAGAAGCTTCTCTTTTACAAGTTCATCCTCTTCCATCAATATACTTTCGGTAACTTCAATAATGACACTTGTACCGTCTACTCCCGTTTCATCGATATGTGCCATCCATTCAGCCAATGTTTGAGAAGTTTTAAACTGTATCGGTGATTTATTTATGCTCACTTTGAATTGAGGGTCATACAGCTCCCTCCATCTTGCAACTTGTAAGACAGCTGTTTTATATATCCAGCCTCCGATCTCAACTATTAGCCCGCTCTCTTCTGCTAAAGGTATAAACTCTCCGGGACTGACTAAACCGTTTTGAGGATGATTCCATCTCACCAATGCTTCTGCCTTAACAACTTTACCGCTTAAAGTATCAACTATCGGTTGATAATACACTTCAAATTGTTTTTCTTTAATCGCATTATGCATATCATTAAGCATCGTATGACGTTTTTGAGCCAACTCTTGCATATGACTGGTAAAATAATTAAATTTACTTCGTCCACTATGCTTTGCCTGGTACATCGCCTGATCAGCATTTCTTAACAAACTTAGATTATCTCTTCCATCATCCGGATAAAGTGTAATACCGATACTTGCAGAGAGGTGAAGTGTTCTCTCCTGAACTTCAAACGGTTTTTTTATGCTGTCTATAATATTTTGCGCAATTCGATCGATTACCGTTGTATTTTTAATGTTTGAAAGTAACAAAGTAAACTCGTCACCGCCAAACCTTGAGAGCACGTCTGTATCTCTTATCTCTTTTTTAATTCTGGATGCGACTTGAATTAAGATAGAATCCCCTACAACATGCCCTAAAGTATCATTAATGTCTTTAAAATGATCAAGATCTATAAAAAGTACCGCAAACGGAAGTTTATTTCTGTTTGACAAACTAATCGCTTCTAAAAGACGCTTCTCAAACATTCTGCGATTTTCCAGATCGGTTAATGGGTCAAAATTGGCTTGTTTTACTATAAGGTCTTCCGATTTTTTCTTTTCACTGATATCTGAAAAAAGTCCCACATAATGGTCAATCAGCCCCTGAGGATTTTTTACTACATTGATGTTCAGCTCTTGAATGTAGAGTTCCCCGTCTTTTCGCCTGTTAATAACCTCACCCGACCAACTGTCGTGCTTAAAAAGATCTGACCACATTCTTTGATAAAACTCTTCATCAAGCTCACCCGAAGCCAAGATATTCGGATCTTTTCCGATGACATCTTCAAGTTTGTATTGTGTTATCTCTGTAAATGCAGGATTGATACTAATGATTTTATTATTCTGATCACAGATAAACATCGCCTGAGAACTGTTTTGATAGATAATAGATGAGAGTTCACGTTCAGTAATATCGCTATGGATACCGATGATTCTCTCTGCCATCCCCTCTTCATTCCGCTTGAGTACTTTCCCGCGACTCAATATCCAGTTCCAGCTTCCATCTTTTCGCAGTACTCTGTGCTTATTGTAATAAAATTCCGTTTCCCCTTTGAGATGGGCTAAAAAGTCTTTTCTTACCCTTTCTATATCATCAGGGTGAATTTGTGAAAAATTATCAAACTGATCGAGAGAGTTAGTTATAACTTTATCAAGCACTGAACCCTCTTGAGAGATACAAGCCTGATCTTTTTGCAGATCACAGTCCCAAATACTTTCATCACTGTTATCGAGTATGAACTTCCACTTCTCTTCACTTTTTTGCAGCGCTTTTTCTGCTTTTATTCTAAGTGCTTTTTCACGCATCAAATCAAGTGTACGTGTCGAGATATCGCTGTACATTTTAAGGACTGTATCGATGAGTGTTTTTATAGAACCGTTCATAAACTCATTGGAGTGTTTTTTCGCATCTTCCAAAGAGCGTCCCGCTTCAATCTCTAAAACAACTTTTGCCATCCTTTTGTCAGTGTCGAGGATATGGTACGCCAACCATTGTGCCAGGAAAAGGACAATCTCATAAATAACCTCGTCAAATGCTTTGTGCTTTTTATTTTCTTTGATCGCTACCACTTCATCCAGAAAAGAGCCGTGTGTCTTTTCATGCTCAGTAAACCATTTGTCATTTTCAAAGTATTGACTCCAGACACCCTCTTCCGTTTTAAAGTGATAATCTGCATAATTTGCAAGCTCATCAAAAATATCGTTTAATTCATCTATATTTGAATGACTCGCTAGGTGTGCAGCCAGGCGGTTTAAAATCTCTACAAGTTTTTTGTGTTGCTCATCAATTTTTTCTATTCCCGTTTCAAAGTTACTGTCCCACGGGAATATCTCAAATATATCTATATTCTTATTCATCTGAATATCATATCTTAGCTGCTATAACAAATTTCTTAAAGTAAATCTTAATATAATACGCAATATTAAACTTCAATCTCCAGAGGAATCCAATGCTCATCTATTTTCATATCCCCTTTTGCGATTCCAAATGTTCTTATTGTGCTTTTAACTCTTATGTAGATAAGTTTCATCTCAAGCAGGAGTATATGAAAGCCTTAAAAAAACAGCTAATTTATGAGATAGAAAGATCCAAACCTCAAAAACAAAGTATCAAATCTGTTTTTATAGGCGGAGGGACACCTTCAACAGTTGCACCAGAGCTTTATAAAGAGGTATTTGAGCTTATCTCCCCTTATTTAAAAGAGGATGTTGAGATAACAAGTGAGGCAAATCCAAACAGTGCGACATTCGAGTGGCTTACAGGGATGAAAGCACTTGGAGTAAACCGTATTAGTTTTGGTGTGCAGAGTTTTGATGAGAAAAAACTCAAACTCCTCAACCGTGCCCATAATCCAGCACAAGCGCTTGAAGCTGTCAACAATGCAAAAAAAGCGGGCTTTGAAAATATCTCTCTTGATCTTATCTATGCGACACTCGGAGATACGAAGGAGTTACTGCAAAACGATTTAGAACTCGCTTTTTCACTTCCGATCAACCATTTGAGTGCTTACGCTTTAACGATCGAAGAGGGGACTGCGTTTGAGAATAAACCCCAAATGTCAAAAGAGCAGCTGGAAATTACACAATGGCTTTTTGAGGAGATCGAAAAAAGAGGCTTTTCTCAGTATGAGATCAGTAACTTCGGAACATACAGGTCTGTTCACAACATTGGATACTGGGAGTATGAAGAGTATCTGGGTGTCGGTGCCGGTGCAGTCGGCAGAATAGCAAACAAACGTTATTACCCGCAACCCGATATAGAAAAATATATACAAAATCCGCTCGATATTAGAGATGAGGAGTTAAATGACGAGGATATGAAGATAGAAAAGATCTTTTTAGGACTTCGATCACTTGTGGGAATTGATAAAAATATTTTAGATAAACAAGAGATTCAAAAAGCGGACTTGTTAGTCCAAGAAGAAAAGTTAATTTTTCAAGAGGAAAAATATTTTAATAAAGAGTATCTCTTAAGTGACGAGATAGCTCTTTATCTAACATCTTAGTTCATATCTACTTTGATAACGATGTCGTCACCGTTTTCTACAGCTTGGAAAACATGTTTTTTACAAAATACATCGTTCATATCTTTTGCGATCTCTAAAGCCTGTGTTAAAGCTTCCTCTTTTGTTGCATACTCTACATTGTTTTGATAATCACTTCTTTTGAAACAACCACACTCTTTTTCAATAATTACACGACTCATATATTTCTCCTAATTTTTTCCGAATTTTATATATTTATGCTTTATTTGAATTGAATTTTTTATTCTTGAAGATTTTTTAACCATTCTTTAGATAAAATCACGCCAACTATAATTTTTAAAGGCACTTATATTATGTTTGGTATGGGTTTTACAGAGATACTTATCATCGCCATTATTGCTGTTTTATTTTTAGGGCCCGATAAGCTCCCTAGCACAATGGTAGAGATAGCTAAATTTTTCAGAAGCATGAAAAACACGTTAGGTACTATGAAAAGTACTATAGAAGAAGAGATGCATGTTGCAGATATTAAACAAGAAGCACTTGCATATAAACAAGAGTTAGAACGTGCATCACACAATGTTTCAAAGGCTGCTAATATCAATTCTCATATAGATAATCTATTAGATGATGAACCGCAACCCGAAACTAAAAAAGCTTCTAGTGAACCTGAAGAAGTGACTTTTAAGAAAAAGAAAAAAAAGAAAACTGAAGAAGAAAATATAGATGTTTGAAGAGATTAGACCCCATTTAGTTGAGCTGAGAAAAAGATTAGGTATTTCTGTCGGAAGCCTGATTGTTTTGTTTTTTGTAATGTTTTACTTCCACGAACCGATCCTAGACTGGATGGTTACACCCTTAAATGATGCCTTGATCGAAGTTGGTAAAAAGTCGGTGCATGCAGCTGACGGTATGGTTACGACAAGTCAAGTGGGCGGTGCATTCTTCGTAGCGTTAAAAGTTTCGTTTTTTGCAGCAATTTTAGGAGCATTACCTATTATTCTTTCTCAAATCTGGATGTTTATAGCACCGGGCTTATATTCACATGAAAAAAAGATGATCATTCCCTTTATTGTAGGTGGAACGTTTATGTTTTTAGTCGGCGTTTTGTTTGCCTACTACATCGTTACCCCTTTTGGTTTTGACTTCTTGATCACATTTGGTTCTTTTAAATTTACGCCGCTTATCAACATTGAAGATTATGTAGGTTTTTTTACAAAGATCATGTTTGGTTTCGGTCTTGCATTTGAGCTTCCTGTATTTGCTTACTTTTTAGCACTTTTAGGTTTGGTTGACGATAGACAAATGACAGCATTTTTCAAATATGCCATTGTTATTATCTTTATCGTTGCCGCACTTCTTACACCGCCGGATGTTTTAACACAGCTGCTTATGGCCGGTCCGCTTATTATCCTTTACGGCTTCTCTATCTTGATAGTTAAAGTAGTAAACCCTGCGCCGCCTCTTGAAGAGGAAGATGACGAAGAAGATGAAAAAGAGGAAGAAAGTGCAAGATAAAGCACTTCTGACTTCAAGCTATGATTTTCATCTCCCGGATGAACTCATTGCGACACACCCTGCCAGTCCAAGAGATCACGCAAAACTTCTAGTATATGATCGTAAATCCGACACTATTACCCATGCACACTTTTACGATCTTGAAAAGTTTATCCCCAAAGATTGTGCCCTTATTTTTAACGATACAAAAGTTATAAAGGCGAGACTTTACGGTCATAAGCCAAGCGGCGGGAAAATAGAACTGCTTATCAACCGTGCATTAAATGCAAACGATGTCCATGTATATATCCGCGGGCGTGTAAAAGAAGCTCAAGAGATACTCTTTGATGAGAATCTCAAAGCAGTTATAAAAGAGCTAAAAGATGACGGTACACGTATTGTAAACTTCTTTTTAGATGATCAACTACTTCGTTTTGAAGATCTTTTGCCGATCATAGATAAAATCGGGCATATTCCTCTTCCTCCATATATTCAAAGAGAAGATAACGAAGAGGATGCAAATGAGTACCAAAGCGTTTTTGCACAGAATGAAGGTGCAGTCGCAGCACCCACAGCCTCGCTTCACTTCACGCCAGAGCAGCACAAAAGAGTATGTAAGAACTATAAACACGCCTACGTTACATTACATGTAGGCAGCGGAACATTTAAACCTGTTGAAGCGGATGTAATTACAGAGCACCCTATGCACTCTGAGTTTTATGAGATCTCTGAGCAGGCAAAAGAGATTTTAGACTCTGCACAGCCGATTTTAAGTGTAGGGACAACCTCAACAAGAACCGTAGAGTTTTATGCAAGACATAAAAACCAAACTAGCGGTGAAGCGAATCTTTTCCTTCACCCAAACAATAAACCGCTTCGGGTAAATCACCTGCTGACAAACTTCCATTTGCCAAAATCAACACTCATTATGCTGGTAGCCTCTTTTGTAGGACTTGAAAAAACTTTAGAGTTGTATGAGGAAGCTATTAAAAATAAATACCGTTTTTATTCTTACGGTGATGCGATGCTTATCATCTAAATCTGTTATAATCATCCCTATGAAAATATTACTGAAAAAACTTTCTTATATTTTTGGGATGTTACTACTAATCTCAATCATCTCATTTTTAGCGATCCACGCAGCACCTAACAGCTTTTTTGGAGCGGGTGAACTCAATCCCAATATGACACCCGAAGCAATAGAAAAGCTCAAAGCCGTTTATGGTTTAGATAAACCTCTACTGACTCAATATACCGACTGGGTAGGCAATATGGTACAGCTTAACTTCGGTATCTCTTTTGTGAGCGGAGCAGATGTAGCTTCTGAAATCTTAAAACGACTTCCCATTACACTTACTATCAACATCACTTCACTCGTGTTTGTGTTTATTCTCTCTTTATATTTAGGGATAAAAGCGGCTCTGAGTTATGAGAAAAAATCGGACTTGGCGATTAGACAACTCTCTCTTTTATCGTTTTCAATGCCCTCTTTTTATTTGGCCCTGCTTCTGATCATAATTTTTTCGGTGAACTTCAAACTCTTTCCTATTGCGGGTTTACACTCTGTAGATATTGAGGGTGAGGGTTTACATTATTATCTCGATATGCTTTGGCATTTGGTACTGCCTATCTCTATTATGATCTTTGGGGGACTTGGAAGTATGATCATCTATATCCGTTCACTGACATTAGAGATACTTAAAAGTGATTATTACTATTTTGCACGCTCACGCGGACTTTCAAATAAACAACTACTGCGATACTATATTTTGCCGAATCTCTTACCGCCTATCGTGACGTTACTTGGTCTTTCATTGCCAGCTTTAATCGGTGGGAGTGTTATTTTAGAATCGATCTTTGGAATAGACGGGATGGGACAGTTTTTTTATATAAGTGCACTTTCACGCGATTACCCGACTATTATGGGGATTCTTATGATAAGTGCTTTTTTAACGCTTCTTGGAAACGTGATAGCGGATTTAATCCTTTTAAGATTAAACCCTTATATGCACAAGTAAGTTCGTTTATGAACTTACTAAGATTTAACGGATTCTAGTTAAATAACGCCTCTAGTGCATCTACGCCGTCTTTTTCTTCCTCTTGCTCAACGCTGCTTTCCGGACTCATAGAATCGTTTTCAATCAACTCGATATCCATACCGCATAACATAGAAGCAAGACGGATATTTATACCGCTTTTTCCAATCGCTTTAGATTTTTGGTCACTTGGAAGAGTTACGATAGCTTTTTCGTTTTCACCCTCTTCATTTTTTACGATCTCAACATGAGAGATAATTGCCGGACTCATCGCACGAGATATAAAAAGTTCAGGAATGTTTGTATATTCGATACAGTCAATATTTTCACCGATAAGCTCTTCACTTACAGCATTAATACGTACACCTTTAACACCAACAGTAGCACCTACTGCATCAACTTGCGGGTGTGTAGAGTAGATAGCAATTTTTGCTCTCTCACCAGGGATACGAGCTGATTTTTCAATAACAACACTTCCATCTTCGATCTCAGGTACTTCAAGTTCTAAAAGTGCTTCAAGGAATTTTGGAGATGTACGTGAAAGTTCAATATGGATACCTGTTTCTTTATCCATATTTACACGGCGAACTACAGCTTTAAGTACATCACCTACTTTAAACACTTCACCTTTAATACGGCTTTTCATAGGAAGTACTGCACGGATCTCATCTACTTCGATATATGTTGAATTATTTGAATCAACACGTGTAACACGTCCGTTTACGATAGTTCCGATTTTTGATTTATATTTAGTAAATACTTCATCTTCTACCATTCTTTGGATGTGATACTCAATCTCACGGTGAAGTTGTGAAGCGGCAGTTCTACCGTAGTCTTCTAGATCATGTTCTTCTTGAAGTTGGTCACCGAGTTCCACTTGGTCATCGTAACTTCTTGCATCACTGATCGCCATATATGCAGGTGCAGTTTCTTCATCTTTTAATTTTGCGTCATCATCTGCTACAACTGTAATTGTTTGAATAATTTTAATTTTTTTATTTACTTCGTCTATTTGTGCTTCAAAAGCAAAATTTGGATTGATTACTCTCTTTGCAGTTTGTACAAAAGCTGTTTTTAACGCTTCTAAAACTTTTTCGGGCTGTAAACCTTTTTCATTTGCAATAGCTTCTGCGATATCTAATATTTTTTCCACAGTAATATCCTTTGTTTTTTAAGAAATCTGACAATGATAAGTAATAATTGGGGGATTTCTTATTTGATAGTGTGAAATTGTACCGAAGTAGTTATAAAAACATCTTTAATCGGACTTTTATTACAAATAAAGTATAATTCAAGACTTTCAAAAGACTATATAAGGAAAAGTTATGGATTTAAAGCTTGTAAGAATGGAGCTAGACGCTAAACCAAAGAAAATAGACTTAGCAAAAATCGAATCTTTAGTTGAAAAAGAGAAAAGTGTAATTCTTTATTTCGATAGAGAAAACTCACACAAAGATCTTTTAGCATTACAAGATCACTTCGAAGCTGAAGGAAAAAGCTTCTATATGAACGAAGTAAAATACGCATTAAGCGATAACGATTACATGTACCAAGTACATATAATGGCGTAAACAGAGAGAAAATATGAGTAAAAAGTTATTTATTGAAACATTAGGTTGTGCGATGAATACTCGTGATTCAGAGCATATGATAGCGCAGCTTAAAGAGCGTGAAGGGTATGATACAACAACAGATCTTAAAGAGGCTGACCTAATTTTAATAAATACATGTTCAGTACGTGAAAAACCTGTACAAAAACTTTTTTCGGAGCTTGGAGCTTTTAACAAAAAGAAAAAAGAGGGAGCAAAGATAGGTGTATGTGGTTGTACCGCTTCACATCTAGGTGATGAGATCATCAAACGTGCCCCTTATGTGAGTTTTGTTTTGGGTGCTAGAAATGTTTCTAAAATCTCTGAAGTACTTCACAAAGACAAAGCGGTTGAGATCGATATCAACTACGATGAGAGTGAATTTGCTTTTGATGATTTTCGTACATCTCCGTACAAAGCATACATCAACATCTCAATCGGATGTGATAAGCAATGTACATTTTGTATCGTTCCTAAAACTCGCGGTGAAGAGATCTCTATTCCGGATGAGTTGATTATCAACGAAGCGAAAAAAGCTGTTGACAACGGTGCAAAAGAGATCTTCTTACTTGGACAAAATGTTAACAACTACGGAAGAAGATTCTCAGATTCTGAACACGAAAAAGTAAACTTTACGGAACTGCTACGCCGTCTTTCTAAGATAGAAGGTTTAGAGCGTATCCGTTTTACGTCACCTCACCCTTTCCATATGGATGATGAGTTTATCGAAGAGTTTGCTAAAAACCCTAAGATCTGTAAATCTATGCACATGCCGCTTCAATCAGGTTCAACAAAAGTTCTCAAAGATATGAAACGCGGATACACAAAGGAGTGGTTTTTAAACAGAGTTGAAAAACTGCGCAAAGAGTGTCCTGATGTGAGTATCTCCACAGATATCATCGTTGCTTTCCCTGGTGAGAGTGAAGAGGATTTTGAAGATACATTAGATGTTATGAAACAGGTGGAGTTTGATCAAATATTCAGCTTTAAATATTCAGCTCGTCCACACACCGAAGCAGAACACTTTACAAATACAGTTGATGAAGAGATAGGTTCAGCTAGACTTTCTCATCTTCAATCAATGCAAACAGAAATAATAGATAAAAATATGCAGAAACACCTAGACAAAACATATAAGGTTTACTTTGAAGACCTTAACCGTGACAACTATGTTTCAGGTCGTACAAATGCTAACCTTGTTGTTAAGGTAAAAGGTTCTGAAGAGCTTCTTGGCAAATTTAAAAACGTTAAAATTACACAGATTGGACGTACAATCTGTACGGGGGAGATAGTTGAGTAAAAAACTATCTCGCTTTTTAGCGCTGGTATTTGTTCCACTTTTAGGATCTCTCCTGATCCGTTTTTTATACCGTACCAATAAAAAAGTTTACCACTCTCCCGAAACAATTTCAGAAAACCCTATTATATTTGCCTGTTGGCACGGTGAGCTTTTAATGCTTCCGTATCTTTACAGCCATTACAGAAAAAAACCGCATGCTAAAGTTTTAATTTCACCCCATTTTGACGGAAAACTGATCTCTAAAACGATCTCCTACTTTGGTCTGGGTACACTTGCCGGTTCAAGCGATAAATCTCCTGCAAAAGTACTGATCCAAGCAATTAAGACTTTAAAAGAGGGTTATGACATAGGGATCACACCCGATGGTCCTAAAGGTCCCCGCCATGAAGTAGCCGATGGTATTATCGTGATGGCACAAAAAGCAAAAGCAAAAATAGTACTTGTAGAGATCAAACCTACGAAATATTGGCAGTTTAATTCTTGGGACCGCTTTACAGTTCCTAAACCTTTTGGTACAATACATTACTACTCCACACAAGAGATAGATATTTGTGGGATGGAACTTGAAGCTGCAAGGGCTCTAATAAAAGAAGGTTTACTCAAACATGAACATTAAAAATCTCTTTATTTTTATAGCTGTTTTTATTGTCTCTTTCATGATACTCTTCTTTGTAACAAATCCCTCTTACGAAAAATCTCTTGAAGCAAAATATTACTACGAAATGGGTGATTACAACACAGCTTATGCACTTGCAAATGAAGCTTTTTCAGAAGATATATATAATAGAATGGCCTCAACAATCATGGCACAATCTAAAACATCTATGAAGTATGAAAAATATATCAAAGAAGCAAGAAAATATCTTAGAGAGATCAATGAAATGGTTGCACAAGACAGTATAGATGATGCACAAAGAGCGAGAATAAAACTTATGAGTGAAATCATGGTTGAGAGTTATGTAAAACTTGCTCCTAGTGTCATTACAAATAAAGAGCTTGTCAGTGAAGCGGCAAAATACCATGAACAGTTTGAGAAAATCCTTGAAAAAGTTGATAGATGAGTACAAACTCAAGTTTTTAGACCATCTAAAAACCTACAAAGGTTACTCTGACCTTACTATAAAGACCTATAAAGAGGCTTTAGATGAAGCCCTTGATATTATAGAGATTGTTAAAGAGGATGACCATATCCTTTTTAATTTGATGCCTTACCGTATCCACATCTCAGAACTCCAGTCTAAAACTATCAGTAAAAAACTCAGTGCTGTTCGAAGCTTTGGCGAATACCTCAAAGAGATGCAAATCAAAGTAATACTCAAAGCTGATGAGAGTGTTAAAGTCGCTAAAACACTCCCCAAACCTATTGCACATAAACATATTGTTGAAGCGTTGCAACACGCTGATTTGCAAGAGAGACTAATTATAACCGTTCTTTATACTATGGGTCTTCGTATTTCAGAACTTTCGAATCTACAATTAAATGATATATCCCCGCAATGGGTACGCGTTATCGGGAAGGGAAACAAACAAAGAGATATTCCGGTAATAGAATCGACAAAAAAAATTTTAGAGGAGTATTTACGAGATTTTTCGCCAAAAAAATTTCTTTTTGAAAAAAATGGCGAAAAATTAAGCGAAAATAGTCTAAGATATATCATAAATAAAGTTTTTGCTAGAATATCATTAAAAGTAACACCTCATCAACTGCGTCACTCGTATGCGACATCTCTTTTAAACGGTGGAGCCCCTATTGTAGATGTAAGTGAACTTTTAGGTCATTCTTCGATGGCAACAACGCAAATCTATACGAAATTAGGTAGTGCCTTGAAAAAACAAAACTATGACAAAGCACATCCATTATGTGGGGTTAGTTCTTAGTGCTAAGTAAAATACTGGAGTCTTTGTACTTAAAAGTTTTTATTAACATTATTGTTGAAAGATCTAGCACAACAATCCATGTGGAGGTACACTCAAAAACACATGAGGTATCACACTATGAGCATGTATTTCACTCTACAAAACTAACTGAAGAGATATATGAATACATCACTAGTCATACAAATGAATCTCCATACTATTACATCTCGTTTTTAGATACATCTGCCCAACAAGGGGCTCTCCCTTCATGTGATAAAAATAAACTTGCACAGTATCAGGATCTTTCCACTACCGAGTACAAATGTGTTAACAACAGCTGGACAACGTACACATCTAAAACAGATCTTTATGAGCTGGAAAAAAAATATGAAGATATAGGGATAGACTTTATATTTTCCCCTTTTGTAGTGTTAACGAAGTTCTTTAAAGATAAAATCGATAAAAACCTGGCAATGTTTGTACTTATCGAAGACAGCTCTTTATCTTTAGCTATTTTTGAAAATTCTGAACTTCTTTTTGCAGAATATCTTGATATGGAGGTCGATCTAGAATCGGAAAATATGGCTTTAGACGATCTTGAAGATGAAAAAGATTTTGAACTTGACCTGGATGATGAAGGGATAGTTCTTGATGATATGGACGTTGATGATGAGCTTGAAGATTTTTCCGACATTGAAGATCTTGACTCATTAGAGGATATTGATGAGTTCTCTGAAGGAAAAGACCTTGAAGAGGAACTTTATGAAAATGAAGCTCAGGAACACGCAACAGAGATATCAGAAAGTGAAGATTCACATTTCAATGAAGACTACCAACGATTCTCTTTGATACAAAATGCGATCAACCATTTTTATAAAGATACACGCTATGAGAGTAAGTTCATTGAGAACATCTATATTGCAGATAATACGCAAGTGAGTAATGACCTAAAACGTTACCTTGAAGAGGAGATGTTTTTAAATACATACATCAGAACTGTCGATCTAGGAGCAGAGATTTGTGAACTTGCAAAAGAGGAGCTTGGTGTATGAAATACAGTTATATAAAACCAAGAAAGAAAACTCCTTTTACCCAAGAACTCAAACTCTTAGTGACTTTTTTTTCAATGACACTCATTATGATCTTTTCCACTTTTATATTTTTGGTATACAAAGACTACAGTTTCCAAAAACAGAAAGCTGAAACTATCGAAGCAAGACTAGAGTTGCAAAAAGATATAGAAAATATGAAAAACCAAATAACATATATTAAAAAACAAAAAGATCTCTCCGAAAGAATTTTTACAAAAAACAGTGTCTTAAAAGACTCTATTACAAATCTCTTTGACCTTGTTCCCGAGCGTATAACACTCTCTCAGGCAGAACTGCTGCAAAACGGATTAATTCTTTACGGTATTACACCAAATAAAGATGTGTACAACTTTATGTTACAAGCACCTCTACGCTCGATTTTCCATAAAACATATAGCAGTTTTTATCCTGCAGGAAACGGTTGGTTGCGATTTGTATCTACAAACTACATTGATGAAATGGATGCGGAGTTAGAAAATGAAAATTAGTATCCCTCGTCACTATCTCTATCTGACATTAATATCGATAGTACTGCTTATCTTTGTGATTGTATTTTCTTTTTCGGTACTTATCCCTAAAGGGAAAGAGTATCGAATCGAAAGACTCTCTTTTAAAACAGAACTCAATGAGTATGCTAAATATCAAGAGTTTTATGATGAGACACTCGATGTGCTAAAAGATCTCCAAAGTAAAAATAGACACATCATCCAAGCATTTGATAAACCTTTTAATCCTCAAAGATTTGAGAAGCAGCATAAAACTTACTTTTCCGATCTAAAGATCTCTAAAGTTGATCGAGCAAAAGATGATGAAGGTTTTGCAGTGTATGAAGTAAATACCACTTCAAAGATAAGTTCACCTACTAATTTTTACGACTTTTTAGATGCAATCAATAAAGCTGATTGGATCATCGCTGTGAACTTTCCTATAGTTTTTAAAAGAGAAGGCGAGATGATCAACTCTTCTTTTACTATGAGAGTTTACTCTAACAATAACGATACAAACTCAAGTGCTTCAACATCCGAGGCTAAATAACCTCGAAGTTTTACGGGAACTTCCAGCACACGGAACTTCTCTTTTAACTTTTTTTCTAGACCCGTCGCCTGAACATAGGGTGCTATAAATACGTTTTTAGTATCTTGTGTAACGATATATTTACGCCCGATTACAACACTTTCATGCTTCAAAAGCTCTTGTTTCTCATTCGCCGTTATCAATTCTCCGCAAGATTTTAAATATTTGTCTATATAAACAAGATTCGTTCTTCTGTCTTTTGATTCAAAATGTGCCAACTGATTTACGACTTTAACTTCAGTCTCTTCTATTAAAGAATCTACATCCTGATCTATATAGGCAAAACTTTTTTCAATCCCGCTTTTATACTTTTGAAGAAGCGGTTCAGAGAAGTTATGACGAAAATAGTTTCTTTGATAACTCTCATCACTGTTTGTTTCATCTTCAAAATAATCTATCTCTTTGGAGTTCAGATACCCTAATAACTCCTGCTTATCTAAATGGAGCAACGGTCTTACAAGATTATAGTTCTCTCTTTTTTCAACAGTTTTCATCCCTGAAAGTTCGACACACCCTGCACCTTTACATAACTGCATCAAAAACCATTCCAGTCTATCGCCCAAATGGTGTGCAGTTAAAAGGTTCTCATATCTATACTCTTCGATCAACTCTTCAAAAAAACCGTATCGTAATGAACGAGCTTCAGCTTCAAAGTTTTTCGTAATTTCCTGAGCTGCTTTTTCATAACAACTAAATCCATACTTAGCTGCCAATTCTCTTGCATAAGCAATTTCATCTTTACTCTGTTCACGAATACCGTAATCAACAATAGCAATGTCAAATTTGATCTCATTTTCTAAAAGAAGAAATAATAGTGCAGTAGAATCACCTCCGGCTGAAAATGCCAGAAGGTTTTTAGAGTCTTGTAAGAGCTCTTTAGTTGTTTGAAGGAGCATTGTCCACTGTTGCCATTAAAATATCACCGGCAATACCTGTGATTTTCGCTTTGTACGGTTTCCCGAAAACAATTTCGGCATCCTCATCTGTTCTGTCGTTAACAAAGATCTCACCGTCAATATCTCTATCCCAAAGAATCTCACGTGCACTTAAAAGGTACTCATGCTCGTCGCTCTCACCGTCAATTACGATATCAACCTCTTTGCCGATCTCAGCCTCTAGTGATTCAAGGCTCACCTCTTTTACGATTTCACCTAAAATCTCTGCACGTTTTGCAATAGTCTCTTCATCGATCTTATCTGCTACCATATCGTAAGCAGATGTCGTTTCCTCATCGCTATATGCAAAAACATTTACGCGATCGAATCCAAAACTTTTAGTAAATTCACACATCTCATCAAACATCTCCTGTGTTTCACCAGGATGTCCAACAATAAAGCTTGTTCTTACAAAAGAGTTTGGCATATTTCTCATATAGTTTAATAGCTCTAATGTTTTCTCTTTGCCGAAACCTCTTTTCATAATGCGTAACATATCATCGTTTATATGTTGAATAGGCATATCAAAATAGTTATGGAACACTTCACTTTTCTCTATACGTTTAAGAAGGTTCAGTGATGTAGTTGATGGATATAGATAAAGAATTCTTGCGCTTTTCACACCTTCGATAAGTTCAATTCTCTCAATCAACAATGAAAGTCCATCTTTTACATTTTTATCTCTTAGGTATGAACTAGAGTCTTGCGATACAAATGAGAAATCCCAGTATCCTTTAGCTACTAAACTTTCAACCTCTTTTGCAATTGAATCAAGCTCACGAGAGTTAAGTTTTCCTTTGAAACTTGGAATAGCACAAAATGAACACTGTTGATTACACCCTTCACTCAGTTTTACATATGCATGATATGTTGAACCTGTAACTACCCTTTCAGCACCATCTATCAGATATACTTCATCACTAAATCTACTTTTTTTCTGTGCTAAAAGCTCATCGATCTTGTCATAGTCACCAACACCAGTAAAGATATCAACTTCCGGGATCTGCTCTTGGAGCTCCTCTTGGTATCTTTCACTTAAACATCCTGCCATTACTAAAACAGAATCTTCTTTTCTTGCTTCATCTAAAGAAAGAACTGTGTTAATAGACTCTTCTTTTGCAGCATCAATGAATCCACAAGTGTTTACAATGATTACATCTGCATCTTCATTGTTGTCTGTTAATTCAAAATTTTTGAGTCGTCCCATCATAACTTCAGTATCTACAAGATTTTTTGTACATCCCAATGAGACTATATGTAGTTTGTTTGCCATTACCCTACTTTGTATTTTATTTATGAAATTATAGCTAATTTTAGTCCGCTAAAGTTATAATTGCATTTATGAAAAACTATGATGTACTTATTTTAGGGGCTGGCGCTTCGGGACTGATGTGTGGAGCGAACTTACCCAAAAAACTCTCTGTTGCAATTGTTGATGGAAATGACAAAGTTGCAAAAAAACTCAAAATTTCTGGTGGCGGAAAATGTAATATCACAAATGTAAGTGTAAAACCAAATAATTTTGACGGTAACAAAGAGCTCATCAAACAAGTTTTTAAAAAGTTCAATAAAGAGAAACTAGTTCGTTTTTTAGATCGTAACCATATTGATCTTGAATTGCGTAAAGAGCGTTACTATTTTTGTAAACACTCTTCGGATGATATTATAAACCTCCTAGTACAGCTCAATGAGCAACACCATTTTTACCTTAACCACAAAATCATCTCCCTTACAAAAGAGGACGATCTTTTTATACTCAAAACAGACAAACAATATATAAAAGCAAAAAATGTAGTTGTAGCAACAGGTGGAAAAAGTTTTGCAAATCTTGGTGCGAGTGATATAGGTCTTGAAATCGCTAAAAGTTTTGGTCTTGAAGTAAAAGAATTTACACCTGCCCTTGTTGGACTAACCGTACAAAAAGAACAGTTTTGGATGAAAGAGTTAAGTGGTCTGAGCACCTATGTCAACATAAAAGTTGGAGATAAACTTCTCAAAGAGGAACTTCTTTTTACACACAAAGGTCTCAGTGGTCCAGCCGTGTTATCTGCATCATTGTATTGGAATAAAGGTGATATTAGTGTTAATTTCATCCCTGAAGAGAAAAAAGAGAGTCTTCCAAAACGTCTTAGTAATATGATGAAAGACAAATCTCTCACTAACTACAAATTTTCTCCTGCAGGAAACTATGGATTTACAAAAGCAGAGGTCTCTCGCGGCGGTATAATGGCAGATGAGTTAGATTTTAAAACTTTAGAGGCAAAAAAAGTAAAAGGGCTTTACTTTATAGGTGAAGTTGTCGATGTTACTGGGGAACTTGGTGGTTATAATTTTCAATGGGCTTTTTCTAGTGCATATTTTTGTGCCAAATGTATAAAAGTGTCATAGTTTAAAGATACCATAAAAGAGTATGATGTATAATCATCTATTATGCGAAAGGGAAAAATATGAAAAATAGTTTAACGAAATTAGCTTTAGCTACTTCTATCGCGGCTATGCCTTTAATGGCTGACTACACTTTCAATACAAAATCATTATTTGCTATTGAAGGTGGTTACAGTGACCTAGGTGCCAATGTGTACGATTCTGGAGTCGGTATCTCTAACCTAGGTAAAGAAAACGGCGGAATGGGAACTATCGGTCTTAAAGTAGGTGCACAAACTGAAAATTACAGAATTTTCATTAGTGCAAGACATTATGATGCAGATAAGTTAAGTAGGTTAAATACTTATGGCGCTGAAGCACAATATATGTTTAACTTTTCAGAACCTGTTAACTTCTTCGTAGGTATCAATGGTGGTATCGCTAACCTTAGAGTTACCGGAACAACTACATATGATACAGCCTATGAGAACTTAAACTATATTGGTGGTGATTTAGGTTTTAATTACCATGCAACTGAACTTGTTGATGTAGAGCTTGGATATAGATTTATGACATTTAAAGATGACATAGAGCGTTCAACTTACACTTATCAACTTGATAGACTACAAACATTCTATGTAAGTGCTATCATTAAATGGGATATGGATTAATTTCCTATCTCATTATCCTTTCTTTTTTAATCTTCCAATAATCATAATTTAATTCATAAAAATTAAACTATTATCATATAAATATAAATTTAGTAAAGTAAAAATAAATGATTTTTAATGAGTAGAAAAAAAGTTTCAACTCCAAAAAGGAGTTGAATTTAAGAAAGTAATTTCTTAGAAGTTAAGAGTTAAGTATGCTTGAGCAACACTATGTCTTTTAAGATTACCAGTTTTTGCATTAATATATGCTACAGTAATATCTGCTGGACCATAAGATTTAGCAGCTGTTACAGTAACTTCAGATAAGTCATTATCACCAGCAGCTGTACTTTGATCAGCTTCAGTATAGTAAATACCAAGGTCAAATAAACCATTTACTGGAGATTCAATAGTTACATTATAAGAATCTGTATCTTGTTGTGTGATGTAACCATAGTTCCACCATGCTTCAGTATATAGTTTAGATTGTGCTGTACCACCTACAAAATCAGTTGCAGTATTTTGACCAGCTGAATGATCTTTTCCAATTTGAGAGTAAGATACTTTAATAGTAGCCATATCTTTCATCTCATATCCAAGCATTACTGCAAGTGCATCAGAATCAACTTTAGCAGCTGCTGTACTACCATCATTATGAATTTTATCAGATGTAGAATCAATATCTAAACCTGTGTACTGAACACCTGCTAATAAACCAGGAATTTTTTGACATGCTAAATCTGCTTGTAACCAGTATGCAGTTGCAATTTGCGATACATTATAGTACCATGCTTGAACAGTTAATGGTTTAAATGAGTTATTAATAATACCCGCTGCATAAGCACCGTCTGAACCGTATGTTGCGAAGTCACCATTTGCATTTACTACAGCTCCTGCTGCATGTCCAAGTGTAACAACATTACTTTGCATATTATTATTTGTTGGAACTGCTGCACCTGGTACAACATCTACCGTATTACTACCAGTACCAAATGTTTCTGTACCATTTCCGTTAGCTACCCATGCACCAACTAAAGTAGTATCTGGAATATCTTGATTAATTACAGCGATACCTTCAAATGTATTTTTTTCAATTGACCATTTTTCAGTAAATGCTAATGGAGTATCTAATTCCATACGACCAAGTTTAAGAGTTGTTTTACCAGCAGTTGCAGCTATCCATAGTTCATTCATCCAAGATGCATTTTCAACTTTAGCACCACCTAATCCACTCGCAAAGTTATTACCCGTTCCAGCAGTTGCAGTATGTGCACCACCCCATACATTTGATACTAAGTTATTTTCTAACCCAAGTGTAGTAAGAATAGTATATCCAGCACCAGCACTTAAAGTAACCATATCATTTTTTGCTAAATCAGCAGTAATGTTTAGGTTTAAAGAAGCATCAGCAGCTGAAGAATCTTTATCAAAAAGATCAGCATCACCTTGATTACTTGTCATATAAAAAAGATTAGCATCTCCACTAACTTTTACGTTATCAACAGCGAATGCAGCTGAACCAGCAAGTAATGCAGCTACTAAACTTAATTTTGTAAATTTCATATATTCTCCTTGTTTCTTTACAAATTTCATATGCAGTATAGCACACCCTATTCTTAATTTATGATTAAAACTGTTTATTATTTACTTATCTTTAGTTAAAATGACAATATGAAACAAAAAGTAAATATCACAATAATCTCGTTTATCACATTAATATCACTAAGTGGATGTACCTCAAATGGGGGTGTAACGCCCACTACAAACAATGAGTTAAATAGTGTGAGTCCAACAACAAGCAACAAAAAAGCCGGTTTTATGCAGAACTCTTTAGATAATTGGCTTAAGAATGATTGGTCTCCAGCGGTGGAGCAAGATCCGGAAATTCAAAAAAAGTATATGACAAAAGAGGTAGTAACAAAAAAAGAGGATCAAAATCTTACTACACAAGAAGTTAAGTATACTGAAAGCAAAACAAAAGGATTTACACTACAAGAGTATGTAGATAAGATTGGAGCATATCAAAAGGCAAAGCCTAGTGATGAAAACAGTTCCCATCTTAAACAGATGGAAAGTTTACCTGCTATAGGGAAGTGAAATTATTTCACATCCCAAGAAAGAACAGTTTTTCCTTCATCGTTTGACTCAACTGCAGCCATACCCATAACATTGTAACCGCTATCAACATAATGTACTTCACCAGTTACACCAGAAGCTAGATCACTTAATAGATACATTGCAGAGTTTCCAACTTGATCGATTGTTACATTTCTTTTTAACGGAGAATTAGTTTCATTCCATTTTAAGATCTGTGAGAAATCACCGATTCCTGCAGCTGCTAAAGTTTTAATAGGACCAGCTGAAATTGCATTTACACGTTGACCTTTTGTACCTAAATCTACTGCCATATATCTAACAGTTGATTCAAGTGCAGCTTTTGCAACACCCATAACATTGTAGTTTGCTACATATTTAGGTCCGCCAAGATATGAAAGTGTTAAAATTGAAGCATCATCTGCTAAAACACTCTCTAAACGGTTTGTTAAATCAATTAAAGAATATACTGAAATATCCATAGCAATTCTAAACGCTTCTTTAGAAGTTTTCATAAACGGTTCAGATAAAGCCTCTTTTGGAGCAAATGCAACAGAATGTACTAAAAAGTCTATTTTTCCGAAGTCTTTTTCAATCTTCTCAGCGATACCGGCCATATGCTCTTCATTTGATACATCAAGTTCATATACATAATCACCGCTTCCAAACTCTGTAGCGATTGGCTCAACTCTTTTCTTAAGAGCATCGTTAAGATATGTAAATGCAAGCTCAGCACCTTGTTCTTTACAAGCTTTAGCAATTCCATATGCGATTGATTTATTATTTGCAAGACCTACGATTAGACCTTTTTTACCTTTCATTACCATCTTTATATTTCTCCTTAATTTTATTTACTTGTTTTCTAGTTCTTGTGCAAACATAACCATTTGACAAAAATCTTCCACTTTTAATGCTGCACTACCGACTAAAATACCATCGACATTCTTAAGTGCCATAATCTCTTTTGCATTATTTACTTTTACGCTTCCACCGTATAATAATGGTGCAGGTGATTTTTTCTTCAACTCTCGATGAATTGCTATAATATCTTCATTTGTAGGAGTAAGTCCCGTACCAATCGCCCATACAGGTTCATAAGCGATGATCAGCTTTTCATAAGATGTATCGATCCCTTTGTATTGTGAATCGATGTACTCCATCATTTCAGATACACCGGCTTCACGTTTTTCTAACGGTTCACCTACACAATATACTATCGTGTATCCAAGTGCTTTAAAGTAATCAAACTTTTGCGATATTACCTCTTGTGTCTCACCTAAAATATGACGACGTTCACTGTGGCCTATCAAAATAGTTTTCAAACCGAATTCATCTAGATGGTCAACACCTATCTCACCGGTAAATGCTCCGTTTTGTACAGGATAAGCATTTTGTGCACCGATAGTTACATCTGTATCAAAACTATCTAAAGAGGATGTAGCAGGGAAAACAAAACTTTCTTGATCTATATGATTTGTTTTTATAAAATCATCAAGCGTCTCTATATATTCTTTTGTTTGTTTTCTTGTCAGGTTTGTTTTTAAATTAGCTGCTACTATCATACCACTTCCAATTATGCTTTTACAAGTGCTTCTACACCAGGTAAAACTTTACCTTCTAAAAGTTCAAGTGAAGCTCCGCCACCTGTTGAAATAAATGTGATCTCATTTCCTACATTTACACGCTGTACAAGGTCAGCCGTATCACCGCCGCCAACAACAGTAGTTGCATAGCTGTCTGCAACGAAGTGTGCTATTTTAGAACTACCTCTTGCAAATTTCTCCATCTCATACACACCCATTGGACCATTCCAGAGTACTGTTTGAACATCATTAAGACCTTCACGGTAAAGTCTAACAGTAGCAGGTCCAATATCAAGACCCATCCAGCCATTTGGAATCTCTTGAGCAGTTACAATTTTACTTACGGCATCGGCAGAAAATTTTTCAGCTGCGATCACATCTACAGGAAGATAGAATTTTACACCTAACTCTTTTGCTTTATCCATAATCTTTTGTGCTTCTTCAAGAAGATCATCTTCAACAAGTGATGCACCAATGTCGTATCCTAATTGTTTTAGGAACGTAAACGCCATACCGCCACCAACAAAAACTTTATCCACTTTAGGAAGTAAGTTTACTAGTGCTTCTAGTTTTCCTGAAACCTTAGAACCACCTACGATTGCAGCAAATGGACGAACTGGGTTGTCAATTAAATTAGCGAAAAAGTTAATCTCTTTTTCAAGTAAGAAACCGGCTGCTTTGTGCGCATCATCAAAATATTTTGTAATACCATGAACTGAAGCGTGTGCACGGTGAGATACACCAAATGCATCATTGATGTAAAACTCTGCCATAGATGCAAGTTTTTTAGATAACTCTTCATCGTTTTCCGTCTCACCTTTTTCAAAACGAAGGTTTTCAAGAAGCATAACTTCGTGACGAGGCAACTCTGCTGCCATTTTGATCGCATCTTCACCAATAACACTAGGAGCAAGTTCTACATGACGCTTTAAAAGTTGCTGTAATCTACGAGCAACTGGTGCTAAAGAGTATTTTTCAACCACTTCACCTTTTGGGCGTCCAAGGTGAGAAGCAAGAATAACTGCACAATCTTCATCTAAACAATGATTGATAGTTGCAACTGCTGAACGGATACGTCTGTCATCCGTAATATTTCCAAATTCATCCATTGGAACATTAAAGTCACATCTGATAAAAACTTTTTTATCTTTTAAATCTAAATCTTTTAAATGTAATAATTCCATCTACTTCCTTGCCTGTATGATTATTTACTAATGTGGATAGCCATATCGATTAGTCTCATAGAATAACCCCACTCATTATCGTACCAAGCCATAACTTTTACCATATTGCCGCCGATAACTTGTGTAAGGTCTTCTGCAACGATTGAACTGTACTCACATCCTACGAAATCTTGAGAAACTCTCATCTCTTTATCTACTAAGATAAGTCCTTGGTGAGAACTTGCAGCTGCTGCATTAAATGCTGCATTTACTTCCTCTTTTGTAGTCTCTTTTCTTACAACTACGTTTAAGTCAACCATTGAAACATCCGGAGTCGGAACACGAACAGATTGACCGTGAAGTTTTCCTTCAAGTTGTGGAAGAACAAGGCTGATAGCTTTTGCAGCACCTGTAGTTGTCGGGATCATGTTAATAGCACCTGCACGAGCACGACGTTTATCTTTAGAGTGTTTTACATCTAAGATATTTTGATCATTTGTGTATGAATGGATAGTTGTCATAAGACCTTTTTCAATTCCAAATGCATCATCTAAAACTTTTGCCACCGGACCTAAACAGTTTGTTGTACAAGAAGCATTTGATACGATCTTTTGACCATCATATTTATCTTCATTTACACCCATAACAAATGTTGGAGTATTTTTATCTTTTGCTGGAGCTGAGAAAAGTACTTTTTCAACACCGTTATCGATGTGTACTTGCGCACTCTCTTGTGTTAAGAATACACCTGTACACTCTAACACCATATCTGCACCACAATCAGCAAATTTTAGATTTTTTGGATCTCTATCAGAAAAAACTCTGATTTTTTGCCCATCTATACTGATATTTTCTTCATCAACTTGTTCAACTTCACTTTGGAATGTACCGTGAACAGAATCGTTTTTAAGAAGATATAACATCATATCCATACTTGCCATATCATTGATAGCAACAACCTCTACATCATCTCTTTTTGCTGCTATTCTAGCAACACAACGACCGATTCTACCAAATCCATTAATTGCTATTTTAAGTGCCATTTTATATCCTATAAAAATTAAATTCGGTTATTTTATCCAAATTTAGTTATAATTCTAATTAAATGAAAAATATAGCACTTTTTGGCGGCTCTTTTGATCCTCCACATTTAGGTCATATAAAAATAGTAGAGGCGTTAGAGAATTTAGATTTTATAGATAAAATCATAATTATGCCAACATACCTCAATCCGTTTAAATCAAAGTTTGTAGCAGATGCAGCTTTACGATTAGAATGGTTAAAAGATATATTTCAAGATGATCAGAATGTAGAAGTCAGCTCTTTTGAAGTCGATCAGGCTACAAAAGTTCCTACGATACAAACAGTAAAACATCTTCAACAATATTATGATGTTATCTATCTTGTTATAGGCGCTGATAATTTAGCCTCTTTAGAAAAATGGTATAAATTTGATGAACTCAAAAACTTAGTAAAGTTTATAGTTGTAACTCGTGAAGCTGTTAGCATTCCGGACAACTATATAAAAATAGAAGTAGATGTTCCAGTATCGTCTACAAAATTACGAGAGAGTATAGATATAAAATATCTTCCTCCAAAAATTGCACAAAAAATAGAAAATTATTATAAGGAACATAATGTTAAATAGAATAGAAAAAATAACTTCTGTACTAGATAAAAATAAAGCTGAAGCTATTGAGGTATTTGACCTACAGGGTAAAGACTATATCGTTGACTATGCGATCATTGCTTCATCACTTGGACCGAAACATACTCTTGCTCTTTTAGATCACTTAAAAAAAGATTTAAAACCTGAGGAACATTTCAACAATGTTGATGAGAGCGGAGACTGGGTTGTTATAGACCTTGGAGATATCCTCATCCATATCATGACTCCTGAATATCGTGTTAAATACGATATGGAAACTTTTTTAGCAGAACTTTCTAAAGCTGGTGAGTAGTATTCTCATCTAGCTTTTTTTCTTGCTCTTCTTTCACTTTTTCATCTACCAACTTATCTAAAATAGACTTATAATTATAAATTGCCTCAACATACTTAACCGGCTCACTTCCTCTAGCATATCCGAACTTGAGAGTTTTATAATATTTTTTTTGCGATAGAAGCGGTAAAACAATTTTCATATCACTCCAGACATACTGATTAAGCCCCAGTTTTTTTGCTAACGACATAGCGTCTTGTATATGTCCGCCCCCTACATTGTATGCAGCGAGTGCAAACTTTAATCTGTCTTCACCCTCTACACCTTCAGGAACATTTTTGATCATCTGTTTTAAATGTCTCGTACCACCTACAATACTTTGTCTTGGATCGAGTCTGTTTTTAACACCTAACAGCCTTGCGGTATGACGTGTTAACATCATCATCCCTCTTACACCCGTAAAACTTTTTGCTTTAGGATTCCAGTGTGATTCTTGATACGATACGGCAGCTAAAAGTGTCCATGGAATTCCAAATCTTGTTCCTGCATCTTTAAAATGTATTTCATATTTCGGTAGTCTTGCCCCTACTCTTTTATAAAACATCTTTGTGTTGTAATAATCAAAAAACAGAACATAAGAGTAGTAATGGTCCTTTAAGCGTGTCATCTTTCCGCTTTGAACAAAACTATTGAGCCAAGTGTACATATTTGTCTCTAACTTTGTAGAATTAGGCGGTAATATCCATGCAAGTTGTTCTCTTCCGCTAATTGCAAAAGCCATTGCAATATCTGGAAAATATTTTAGGTTAATTGAATAGATATTAGAATCGGCCAAGGTACAATCGATCTGATGATTCGATACCATCTCCAAAAGCTCTTCCGTAGAGTACTCCGATGTCACACTCACGTTTATGTCGAAACCGTCATCTATCAAAGATGCTATTGTTTCATAGTAACTTGTATTTTCCCCGACAACAATCTCTAATCCTTCCAGGTCTTCTACATCTCTTGGAAACTTTGAAGTGCCCAACATCCCGCGGTGACATACAACCTGTTCCTGTACTTCAAAATAGGATGGTCCAAAATTATACAACTCTTCCCTATGGGGTGTTTTTGTGAGTGATGCTGAAACAAGATCGATCCCGTCTTTGCCAATATATTCTAATGCTTCTTTTACAGTATGTGCGGCAGTGATATTAAGGTCAACTCCCAAACTTTTTGCATACGCATCTAAGAGTTCATATTCAAATCCGCTGGGACCGTCAGGTCCAATATAGTAAGTTGATGGGGCATTTAAGAGGACTACATTTAATGTTTTTCTCTCTTTTATGGTATCTAAAATAGATTTTTTTTCTATACGTTTTCCAGGTTCATAAGCTGAATGACTAAACCAGCCAAAAAGGAAAAAAGAGGATGCAAAAAAAAGATACACACCAATGTGGAGAAATTTATTCATTACAACAGTTTACATATTTAAACTTACGCAAATATAAAACGATTTACCCCGTTTTCATACTCGTGTGCTAAAACTTTTCCATGCGCTTTTAAGATAGAATCAACAAGATACAAACCGAGTCCAAAACTGTTTTTCGACGGATTTTCTTTCGTAAACGGTTCAATATAATACTGCAGCGGATGTTTTAAACACTCCCCTTTACTCTCAAAACAGAGTTCATCTTTTTCATTGATAAGAATTTTTATATATGTATCATCAGAATATTTCATCCCGTTGTCGATCATGTTTTTTATGGCAGTAGTATAAAGTCTATAATTTACATCTACTTTTACATCGGTACTAATCATCACCCCTACTTTTTCTCTATCTACCATTGCCATGTCGATTGCACCGTCAATTACATCTACTAAACGATACTCTTTAAACTCTGTAGTATCCCCAAGACTCGTAACCTCTTCAATTAGTGCAAACTCTTCAACCAAAGTCTCTAAACGTTTAAAAATTGAAGTAAAACGATCACGCTGCTTTTTCTCTGCTAACATCTGTGTAACAATTGTCCCCTTTGCAATCGGTGTTTTTAACTCGTGCATAAGGTTTCTTAAAAAGAGTGTGCGTGACTCCAAGATAGTGTTGATCTTCTCTTTTGTGTTTTCAAGTTCGTTTGCAACGGAACCTATCTCGTCAATATTTTTCGTTTTAAAAGAGACATCCATATCTCCGTTTCCGTAGAGTGCTATCTTTCTTCTAAGTCTGATCAGCGGACGCAGTTTTTGCATTACCAATACAAAAGAGAGTGAGATGATGATAAATACCATACTATAATAGTAAAGCATATTTATATGGCTGTAGGGTTTTAACACTTCATCTTTAATTAACACTTCTGAATCAGGGCTTTCTATATAAAAATAGATCTGTTTTTTATACTTTAACATTGAAGCTTCAAGATTGGTCACGGTATTTTTAGTAAAGAGTCCCTGTTTATTAAGCATCAAAGAGGTCCCAAAACTTTTAAATCCCTCTTTTTTAAGCAGTTTCGCTTTTTCTAAAATCCCCTTCTTCTCTTTTTTATCTGTAATGATAAAAAGATCATACACGGCAAGATTTGCTTCAAGCATAATTTCAGAAGAGCTTCTTTGCATATGCTCACGATAGATTTGTGCAATAACGGAATATTTTGTAAAAATGTGGTCTATATATTGTTGTTTATTGAGCTTGTAAAACTCCCAAAAGATTGCACTGACACTTATTAGTGAGACACTCAGTGCAAAAAGTATCGTGATAAGTACTGCATTTCTTTTCATCATTTAAGCAGTTTATATCCTACACCACGAACCGATTCGATAAGAGATTTATCACCCAACTTACTTCTGATACGTCCAACCATAACGTCAATAGACTTGTTGGAACTGTCTTCATTGATCGCATTTACATTATGGATAAGGTCTTCACGAGATACTACAAGACCGTGTTTTTGGATCATATAAGCCAAAATACCGAACTCTGCATTTGTCAGATCGATATTTCGTCCTTTATATGTGATAGTCATTGTTTCTCTATCACATTTAAAATCACTTTTATTTTCCGCTTTTGCTTCTGTTTTTGCAGCATAACGGCGAAGAACTGACTGAATTCTCGCTTCTAGTTCACGTGGATCGTAAGGTTTTGGCATATAATCATCAGCTCCGAGTTCCAGTGCTTTTACCTTATCTGTCACATCGCTTCTCGCTGAAGAGATAATGATAGGGATATCTTGACGTGCGCGTATAGCTTCACATACTTCAAGACCATCCATACCCGGAAGTGTCAAATCCAAAATAACAAGGTCAAAAGGCTCTAACTTTAAAATACTAACTGCTTTAAAGGGATCATCTTCAACAGTAATTGAATAATGAAACTGTTCAAGATACTCTGTTAAGATCTCGGCAAGTTCAAGATCATCTTCAATCATCAATATTTTATGTTGTGCCATTATGTAAACCTTTTCATTTTTCTCAATTATAACTTTATGAAAATAACAATTAGCTAACACCCGTTAGCGCCAACGTTACTCTATAGGCAATAAATGCCATCACATATGCTGCTATCGAAGTGAAGGCAAAAAGGTAGAAAAAGTATTTAATACTACCCGCTTCACGTGTAAAAACGATAGAAGCTGCCAAACACGGTAAGTAGATCATCACAACCACAATAAACGATACCGCAGATGCAAACGGAATGTTTTTGCTGATCTGATTGACCAAAGTTTGACTTTCAGCGTCCACATCATCCCCTAGCGAATAAAGAACTCCAAGTGTTGAGACTACAACCTCTTTAGCTGCAAGACCCGTTTGAAGTGCTATATTCATCTTCCAGTCAAATCCAAGCGGTTCAAAAATAGGTTCAGTAAATTTCCCTATAGTTCCAAGATAACTCTGTTCTAAATGCTCCATTGCAAGTTTATTTTCAAGTTGAATAATCTCTTGTTCACTTTGCGCTTTTTGGATTTGAACCTCATACTCGGCTTCAAGTTCGCTATTGTGCGGATAAGTTGATAAAAACCAAATAAGCATTGATGCACCTGCGATAAACGTACCCGCTTTTTTCAAGTACATCATTGTTTTTGTTAAAACCGTATGCCAGATCAATTTTACACTCGGAAGTCTGTACTTCGGCATCTCCATAACAAACGGCTCATCAACACCTTTAAACGCAGTTAGTTTTAAGATTTTTGCCGCAATTAGCCCCAAGATCGCACCACTGATATAGATGGCAAATAAAACATTTCCAGCCATATCTTCAGGGAAAAATGCCCCTGCAAAAAGTACATATACAGGAAGTCTTGCACCACAAGACATGAAACCTATAATAAAAAGAGTTAAAAGTCTGTCACGGTCATTTTTTAAAACCCTTGCACTCATATATGCAGGGATTGAACATCCAAAACCGGTTACTAGCGGAATGAAACTTTGTCCGTGAAGCCCAAATTTATGGAAAAATCCATCAAGTAGGAATGCAACCCTAGACATATATCCCGTACTCTCTAGCAAGGCAATACCGATAAAAAGAATCACGATATTTGGTATAAACAATACAACCGCACCTACACCGGCGATGATCCCGTCCACCACAAGAGAGCGTATACTCTCGTTTGTAATAGTAGCTCCGATCACATCTCCGAACCAGCCGAAAAAGGCATCGATATAATCCATAGGGATTGCACCTATCTCAAAAGTGAGCTGAAACAGCCCCCACATAAAAAAGAGGAATATCGGGATCCCTACAACAGGGTGAATAAGTACAGAGTCTATCTTTTCCGTGAGTGTTTTTTTCTCTTCTCTTTTATCCTGTTTTACTACCTCGGCAACTATACCTCTGTTAAATGATGCATATTCTTCGGCAAAGGCTTCTTTTACATCATCCGTATCATGGTGTATCTCAATATGTCTTGAAGCTTCAATCAAAATTGGCTGTAATTCAGTCCAGATAGGATTGTCATGCAGTTTTTCATATGTCTTTTTATTGTTTTTTAGCAAATTGATTGCTATGTTTCTATACGAATTTACTGCATGGTATTTATGCTTTTTAAAATAACTTACAAGATTACTGATCTCATCTTCGACACTTACTGAAAAAACAAGTTTCGGATCGACCTTTTCGTTTTCAAACTCTTTTACAACGCTATCGATCAGCTGATCGATACCCAGTTTTGTAGCAGCTGAAACTTTTACACAAGGGATCCCCATCAGTTCCGTCATATACTCGGCATCTACCGAGATCCCCTCTTTTTCAGCTTCATCACTCATATTAAGTGCAATCACCACTTTTTTACTCATAGTAAGAAGTTCAGATGTAAGTTGTAAATTTTTGAGTAAATTTGTTGAGTCTACCACATTAATAATGATGTCGTACTCTTCGGCACAGAGATAATCGTGTGTTACCCGCTCTTCGATCGTATAATCTGTAAACGCATACGTCCCCGGAAGATCAACTACCGTAAAGTTGTACCCTTTATAGTCAAACAGGACTTCCGTTTTATCTACCGTTACACCCGAAAAGTTTCCCACATGCAAATGAGCATTGCTTACTGAGTTGATAAGCATACTTTTGCCGACATTGGGCTGCCCGACAAGTGCTACTTTAATATGTTTTGCAGTAACGGGACAGGCTAGTGTCTCTTCATTCATATCTCTTTTACCTCTATCATTTCTGCTTCTTTGGCTCTTAATGCTACTTGCATATTTCCCACTTTAATCTCTATAGTTTTTTTTCTCGGTGCTTCACCTATAAACTCTATAAGGGCATGTTTCATAATTCCAAAAGATATCAGTCTGTGCTTTAACTCTTCATTTGCATAAAGCTTTAGCACTTCTAACTTTTGCCCCTTATTACACTCATTTAATCTCATGTAGCCTCTTTTAAAAATTATAATTTATCATTAACTGTGTTCTATCATAATCGTATTCTGTTTTTAAAACACTTTGTTTATCTTCACTCATAATATAGATAAACGCTACTAAAAACTCATCATTGATATTGTAATCAATATTAAAATTTTGCTCAACAATATGCGCTTTCTCACCTAAGCTGTTTGCTTTACCGGAGAAATCACCATAAGCATATAAAAGCGATATGGTATCGTGATTATACACCAAACCTGAAACGATTGCATCAACTTCTCTGTCTTTTGTAATATTATCCATGATCATCATGTCCATATTGGTAAACAATGTCCCTCCGCCGGCACCGGAAAAACTCTCTTTATCTGTTTTTTTATCCGCGTGGTTGTATGCAAAATTAACCCCTAAATCACCAAAAACGAATTCACACAATCCGCCGTAAATACTCGCCTCATATCCGCTGCTTTTCAACTCTTGTTCATTCAGATACTGTGCCATTATATGCAGTGTAAAATCATCATTGAAAGGATATTCCACTCCAAAATCTATATAAAAAGCATTAGTTAGACCTGTAATATTGTAATACCATGATTGAAACTCCCACATATCATAGTAACGTGCACCGGCAAAATTTACACCGTTGTCACCTAGCTTTTTCCAACCGTCATCAAGACCGTTTTCAAGATCAATCCCATGCCATGACTGGATATTTCCTGCTTGGAGTTCCCAACCGTTTTTGATGTATGAAGCAACATACGCTTCAAACGTGTTTTGAATCATTCTAATATCATCACTGTCAGCTAAAGGTGTGTTAAGCACTTGACGACCAAGCCTCAAATTGAAGTTGTTATATTTATAATTAATATACGCTTCATTCATATCTTGGTCTTCACCCTCTGACGATGAAAGTTCAGTATTTCTCTTCTCACCCTCACCGCTAAATGCTGGGATATCTTTTGCAGTATAAAAAGCAACACCGGCATTAAAACCCTTGTACTCAGCTAGTTCATACTTCAGTATCCCACCGATTGCCGTAGCATAAAGGTCAGGATCGCTGTTTTTGTTATTGTAACCGGCATAAACAACCCTTACCTGGCCGCTCACCTCTCCATCTTTAAACATGTTTTTAAAATTATTAACAACAGATATCTCTTTTTCTTCAAGTTTTCCGATTTCAAAAGCAGACTCTCTAACAGAGTCTTTTCTTTTTAACTCTTCAATCCCTTCACAAAACAATTCAGTTGTTAAAGACATTAAACTTATTAATAGCAATAAACGCTTCATAATTATACCTTTAAAAAATTAACTTATTGAGAATGATAATCAAAGTTTACTTATTAATATCTTAATATTGATAATACTTATCAATTTCATTACATAATTAATATTTCGATCTTCTGCTATAATTTCAAAAAACTACAAGGCTTACTTTTATAATGAAATTTCTATTTACACCTTCATCACATTTTAATCTTGCGAATATGTTTACATTTGTAAATATCACAGCCGGTTTACTTGCAACTTATTTTATTACGCAGAACAATTTCTTTCTTGCTATTATCCTTGCTTGGATCGGTGGGGCATTTGATATATTTGATGGAAAAATTGCAAGAAAGTTCAATCTCTCTAACGAGTTTGGAATTCAACTTGACAGTTTTGCAGACTTTTTAAGTTTCGTACTTGTGCCGGTATTTTTAATCTTTCAGGCGACATATGCAACAAGTTTTGAAGGAATTTTTCTAATTGCGGCGGGTGTTATCAGTATCTATTACGTAATTTCAGGGCTTAGAAGATTGATTCAGTTCAATATTAATTCAGATGCAGGTTCTGTTGAAAAACACTTTGTAGGGGTACCGACACCGCTTGGTGCGATCCTTTTATGGTTAGTATATCTTGCAAACACGTATGAGTTTTTACCGGCTTACGGCGTGCTTGGATTTATGATCCTTATCGGTTGGAGCTTAAACTCAAAGATAAAGGTGAAACACCTTTAATCTATTTTGAGTTTACTGCGTATTTACCGCTTCCTAAAAGTATCACTAAAATACTCATAATAAAATAGCAAAGAGCTAATTCCCAGCTCAGTCCTCCATGCTTTGAAAGACTAAGAGAAAAACCGTATGCAAGATAGATAGCAATAAACATATTAAATGCCAATACACCGGCAGCTACTCTTGCATATAAACCTAAAATGATAAAAATAGGGGCAATAAGCTCCCCGACAAAAACACCGTATGCAAAAAATGTCGGAAACGGTGTTGATGCCAGCATCGCTTTTACCCCTCCGATTCCATGAATCATTTTATTAATTCCGTGAAAGAGGATTAAGATACCAAGACTCAGTCTTAGTAATAGTTTTGCTATATCTGGATTTTGTAACATTGTTATCCCTCTTTCTTTTCTCTAAATTTACAAGAACCCACTGTGATCTCTTTGCCGGTTTTGATAACCTCTTTGATATACAACAGTGTCCCTTGCGGATCTGCATCACCAACCTCTTCGGCAATGATCTTCAACAGATCTGCCTCTCCAGTTAATGACCATGTTTTTTCGTAACTATATTTTGTTTCTATCTTCATGATAGATTTATATCATTATTCTCTTTAATAAATCTTTTATACAGCATCGGTAAAAGCAATAAAGTAAGTGCCGTAGAGGAGATCAATCCAAAGATCACAACTATCGCCAAAGGTTTTTGGATCTCAGAACCTGGCCCTGTAGCATATAACATAGGTACAAGGGAAAGTGCTGCGATCGTAGCAGTCATAAGAACCGGACGCAATCTTCTTTTTGCACCTTGAATAACAACATCTTTTATACTCATAGTTTGTGCCAATTCATTGAAGTAACTGATCATCACCACACCGTTAAGAACTGCGATCCCTAGAAGTGCAATAAACCCTACAGATGCAGGAACCGAGAGATAAGAGTTTGTCAGATACAGTCCAAAGATCCCTCCCATCATCGCAAGCGGAATAGTTGTAAAGATAATAACACTCTGTACAATTGACTTAAACGTCATATAAAGTATCATAAAAATCAGCACAAGTGCGATCGGGACAACTAAACTAAGACGCTCCATAGTTGCTTGCTGATTTTTAAACTCTCCGCCAAAAGTAAGTGAATATCCAGCCGGTAGTTGTACATCTTTTGCTATATTTTCTTTAAGATTATCTACAAATGTTACTAAGTCAAGCCCCGTCACATTTGTCTGAATTGAGACAAAACGTCTTGCTTTTTCATGTTTTATTTCAACCGGACCGCTGCTTCTTACAATATCTACAACTTCTAAAAGTGATACTGCCTCACCCTGTGCGCCTACAAGATAAACTTCGTCAAGGTTTTTTGTTTTATAATCCCCTTTTATGATGATCGAAAACTGTTTCATCCCCTGATAGATTGTACCAACCTCTACACCGCTTACTGCAGCTTTAAGCAGATGTGCTACATCACTTTTATCGAGTCCGTAGTTTCTTAGCTTTTCATCATTGAAACGAAGCTCCTGATAAGCAGCCCCTTCATTTTGACGCATATAAACATCTTCAGAACCTTCTGTTTTTTCAGTAATCTCTTTAATTTTAGTTCCAAGTTCATTAAGTTTATCTATATCTTCACCGAAGATTTTAATCACAACATCACCACGTGCACCTGTAAGCATCTCTGATGTACGCATTTCAATAGGCTGCGTAAATCCATATTCAATCCCGGCAATATTTTCAAGAACCTCTCTCATCTGCTCTTTTAACCATTCTGTGTCTTGTTTTCTCCACTGCTCTTTTGGCTTGAATACTAAAAAAGTATCACTGTCATTAAGCCCCATAGGATCAAGTCCTATCTCATCGGAACCTGTTCTGGCAATAATAGATTGAATTTCAGGCACCTCATCCATCAGTCTTTGTTGGATCTGAGTATTGAGTGAGATACCTGCGGGGATATTGATCGAAGGGGGTGCTTCAATTCCGATCACAATATTACCCTCATCCATTGTAGGCATAAATGTTTTTCCTATGTTTGAAAAGGCGAAAAATGTCCCTACTAGTAAAAGAGCCAATAAAGCGTAGATAGTTTTTTCTACTCTAAAAGCTTTTTGGAGTAACGGCTCATACCAAGCGATCAGATGACGTACCAAGAACGTTTCACTGTGGTCTACTTTTCTGATCAAAAACGATGCAATTGTCGGGATCACAAACAGCGCTAAAAATATTGCCGCAGCAAGTGTAAAAACAATGCTCAGTGCAACAGGAGCAAAAAGTTTACCCCCTAAACCTTGCAACATCAGCAGAGGTGTAAATACGATAATAATAATAAGTACACCTGAGATAATAGGGGTACTTACCTCTTTTGCTGCATTATAGATAGTGTGTAAACGACTTACCCCTTTATTTTCCGCTAATCGTGCAATTACGTTCTCAACTAAAACAACACCGGAGTCAACTATCATTCCGATCGCAATTGCAATACCACCAAGACTCATTAAGTTCACACTTATGCCGAAATAGTACATAAAGATAAAAGCACTGAGTATTGATAACGGCAAAATTAGTGCAACGGTGATTGCTGAAACAAAACTTCCTAAAAATAAAAAAAGGATAATAAGTACAAGTATTACCGCTTCAGTAAGTGACTTTTGTACCATGCTTACAGCTTTAGAGATCAGATCTTTTCTATCGTAAAACACATTGATATGCGTCCCCTCGGGAAGGTTTTTCTCCAACTCGTCAAGACGCTCTTTTACTTGTGAAGTAACACGCGAAGCATCTGCACCTTTAAGTCCGAGAACAAGCCCTTCAACCGCTTCACCTCCACCGTCTTTTGTAACATATCCGTAACGTGTAAGTTTGTCAGTCAGAACCTCTGCCACATCTTTTAAACGTACAATAGCACCGTTCTCATCAACTCTTACTACCAGATTTGAAAGATCTCTGCTATTTTTCATACTTCCCGGAAGTCTTACAAGAAGCGCTTCATCCCCTCGCTCAATTCTTCCTGCACCGAAATTTGCATTATTTTTCTCGAGCTTATTTTCTATATCTTCTAAAGTGAGTCCCAATGATGCCATTGAGGTAAAGTCCGGTTTAATGCGGAAAGTCTGCACCTCTCCACCTAGTGCATTTACATCTGCCACACCTTCAATGTTTCGAAGACTTGGACGTATCACCCAGTCAAGTAAAGTACGTTTTTCCATTAACGAGAGACTCTTAGACTCGATCGTAAACATAAGTATCTCGCCTAGCGGTGTAGTAACTGGAGCAATTCCCCCTGTCATTGTCGCAGGCAAAGAATTTTTAATGTTGTTAAATCTTTGATAAACCCTGTCTCTTGCCCAGTACAGATCAGTACCCTCTTCAAAATCGATCGTAATATCGGCTAAGGCATACTTTGATATTGAACGAACTATATTTTGATGTGGAATACCCTGCATCTCAAGCTCAATTGGAATCGTGATCTGCTGCTCCACCTCTTGTGGTGTCATACCCGGTGATTTTATAATTATCTTTACCTGTGTTGTTGATACATCGGGAAAAGCATCAATTGTTAGTTTTGAGTAAGAAAATACTCCACCAATTGCAATAGCTAAAGCGATAATAAGTGCTAGTACCCTTTGTGAGAGTGCAATACTTATAAGTTTATCAATCATTACCCTGTGCCTCCAGCGCACCTTTAAGTGCTATAGCACCGCTTGCTGCAAGCTGGGAATTCTTATCTAACTCTTTAGAGATAACATATACATTAGAGATATCTCTGCTTAGTACTGTAACTTGAACCAGTTTATAGCCGTTTTTCACCTTGACAAATACCGATGGATGTTCATTAAAATCTACAATAGACGATGCCGGAACTTCATACGCCTCTCTAGGCCAGAACAGCTTAATGTTTTTCTTCTCATCCGGTAAAACAACCATATCTTTTTTACTTAAAAGGTGTACAGCTATTGTTTGTGTTTTTGGGTCAATCTTTGCAGCAATCGATTCAACTTCCACCGCTTTGTCTTCTATGTAAAGTGTAGCACCTACTTTTAACTCTTTTGCAAAGTTTATAGGGAGTGAGATTTCAAGGTGTGTCTTAGTAGCATCAACTACACTCATCATATGTTCACCGCGTTGCAGATACATTTTCGGATAGATATTCAGATCTGCAACTTTTCCTGAGATTGGAGCATATATTTTGATCTCGGTAATCGCTTTTTTTGTCTTCGTTACAATGCTTATCTGGTTCTCGCACAGTCCCCATTCTAAAAGAAGATTTCTATAAAATTTTATTTGTGTCTGATACTTTTTAGAAATATTTTGTGCCATAAGATACTGTTTCTTCGCTACAACAGCCGCTTCATATAGAGGCTTTAATCTTTTTAACTCATTTTGATTATACTCCTCTTCGATCAGAAGATTGATATACTCAGCTTCAAGTTCAAGGATTTTAGGGCTTTTGATCACCGCAAGTACTGTACCTTTTTTCACGTTATCATATATATTTGCATAAAGCTTCTCTACGATCCCTTCAAGCGGGGCATCTATTCTAAAAGTAGCATTTGCAGGCAGATGTCCCTGTGCTAAATAACTTCCAAGATATACACTCTTTGTCTGCTTTACCTTTGTTAACTTTATCATTGGGTTCTCACCCACTACTACTAATTCGTTTGCAAATAGTGATGCAATTGTTATAAAACTTAATATTATTATTTTTATCATTTTTTTACCCCTTGTGGATCGATAGAATAGTCATACATATATTGTGCGACGGCATTGTGTCTTTCAATTTTTAAATTTAAAATAGTTTCAATCATACTAAGCTTTGTTTCTGTAGCTTTGATCATCGACAAGAAACTCTCTTCTCCGGCCATAAATCTCATATTGCTTTGTTTAATGAGTTTATTTGCATGCTGTAATATTGTTTTTTCACTAGAAAGAAGATACTTTTTATAGATGTCTACTCTTTGTTTTAAAGCATTGCTTTCATGTCTATAATGGTTACGAAATGCTTCTAGTTCATAATTTGCAGCACTTGTTTGACTCATAGCCATTGCACGCTTGGCTTCATTTTTTTCACCTATATTTAGAGGAAGTGAGAAATTCACCATATATCTATTAGTATCTAGTTCATCTATATACTTTGCCTCTACGTTTACACTGTTAAAAGTTGTTTGCGCCATCTTTAAAGATGCTTCACTCTTTTGTACATTAGACTCCAACATCGGCCAAAGTGCCGAATGCTCAGGATCAAAAAGTTTGTCAATATTAACTTCCAAGTTTTTACACTCAAACTGTCCGTCAAAATCAACCAAAATTTTTATTTGAGATTCATACATTTGAACAAGATTCTCTAACTTTGAGAGTTCCAGATTTAAACTCTCCAATGCCAAAGAGGACATGATTAGTTTCGAGTTATCAAACTCTCCATACTCTACACCCTTTTGCATATGATCTTTAATCGCATCATATACAGATGAAAGTTCCGCTTTGGCTTGCAAAGCTTCCATAGCTACACAATAATCCCCATAGAGTTGCCAGATCTGTACTTTATAACGGTTTTGAAGACTCTTTGTTTGTAAGTTTTTATATTGATTACTTTGACGTAAAAAATTATCTATTTTTGAACTGTTTAATTTCAACTCTTTTGAGATGAAAGCTTCATATTCAATTCCGGAGTCTGAATTGTCTTTAAGATCGGCATATGTAACACCGCCGCCGACATTAAATCCATCTGCTAAAACACTTGCTTTTGTACCTTGAAACTCGGCATTTAATGTTTCTATTTTACTTTTGTAGTTATTACTCTGAGAGACTTTTTCATAAAGTGTCTCAATGCTATCTGCCATAATGATATACGGCAATAACAATATAAGAATAAATCTCATATTTAAATTCCTTAATAATGATTATTTTTTTGTTGTGAGTTTAATTATACGTGTTGTGGTGGTTTAAAGAGGGAGTTTGTAAAATTATCAATTACAAAGCTTTTAAGAGGATATATATTTTTTTCTATAAATGCAAGTTCAAAGTCCGTATCTAAGTCTGTTAAAATCATAGGGGTATGAAAAACGTTATGTTCCACTTTTGTAAGTGTCTTTTGTTTTTTTACCTGATCCGTAAAATCCATTTGCGTGAGCATATAGTCATGTACTGCAAAAAACAACATTGCAACCAATAAGCCACTTAAAATAAATTTTACTCTTTTCATAATTCGAAGTATATCAACTAATTAATTTACAAAATTATAAAATTGTAAACTAATCTTTTTTATTCAGCTTCATTTGTTTTTATAGGGAGCTCTTTTTTTGTTTTTATCCCGAGATCAACAATGTTTTGTGCGCGTTTGATCACGTTTCCACGCCCTGAACTAAGACGGTTCATTGCCTTTTCATAAGAGTCGTGCGTTTTTTGGATCTGATGCCCTATGTTATTCATCTCATCTAAAAAGAGTACAAGTTTGTCATACATCGCTTCAGCCTCTTTGGCTATCTTTTGGGCATGTTCCTCTTGTCTTTGTGTTCGCCAGATATGTTCGATCGTTCTGAGTGTCACCAAGAGCGTCGATGGGGATACCACCAAAATGTTTTGCTCATACGCACGTTTAAAAAACTCAGAGTCACTCTCGAGTGCCAGTAAAAAAGCACCCTCTATCGGCATAAACAAAAGAACAAAATCAAGAGAGTTTATATTCTCCAATTTTTCGTAACTTTTGGCACTTAACTCTTTTATATGGTTTGAGATACTTCCTATATGCTCTTTAAGTGCTTGTTTTCTTTCAAACTCATCTTCACTGTTCATAAAACGCTCATATGCCGTTAAAGAAACTTTTGAATCGATCACAATGTCACGCTCCTGTGGCATATGTACAATCACGTCGGGTCTATAAGTTTTGTTCTCTTCGTTTTTGAGTGTCGCTTGAAGTTCATACTCCACACCTTTACGCAGACCCGATTGTTCTAAAATCTTCTCTAGTACGATCTCACCCCAGTTTCCTTGCGTTTTATTTTCCCCTTTAAGCGCTTTTGTCAGATTTAACGCTTCAGATGCGAGCTGGGCATTCATCTCTTTAAGACGATAAAGCTCATCTTTTAAAAGGTGTCGGTCTTTGAGTTCAACCTCAAACTGCTCCTGTGTCTGTTTTGAAAAATTTGCAACTTGTTCACGAAACGGTTTGAGTAAAAGCTCAAGCTGCTCTTTGTTTGAAGAGCTAAATTGTTTTGATTTATCCTCAAAGATCTGGTTTGCCAGGTTTTTAAACTCTAAAGAGAGTTCATTTTTTGCATCTTGAAGCAGTTTCAATTTTTCATTGGAAGCTTTGATCTCTGCTTCATATCTACTTTTTAAAGATATATACTCTTTTTCAATATTGTTTTTCAATTCTGTTTCATTATTACGGAATGCTTTCTCTTTTATAAATAAAATCAATGTACCAAAAAGTGTCACGAATAACACTAAAATTATTAAAATGTTTATATCTATTTGCATCATATCCCTTTAGTTTTATCCCAAAATTATACATTCTTTTATTTAATTGATTCACAATATATTACAATTTGCAATATATAAACTTAAACTATCTGTAAAATTAATAATTTTAATAACTTCTATGGTTTATTTGGGTATAATTCGCAAAACAATTTGAGGAGAAGGTGCTATAAAGAGTTTAAATAGTCTGTATCATCTCCTTAATATACAAGGAATATGATGCAAGACAATGCACAACAAGAAGAAAAAGTACTAACGTTTGATGAGTTAGGCTTAAAAAAAGAGATACTAAAGAGTATCAAGTTTGCAGGGTTTACTAGCCCTTCTCCGATCCAAGCACAAGCAATTCCAGTAGTTTTAGCTGGTAAAGACATGGTAGGTCAAGCACACACAGGTACAGGAAAAACTGCAGCATTCAGTCTTCCGGCACTTAACAACATGAAACTTGACGGTTCAGTTGAACTTCTAGTTATCACTCCAACTCGTGAACTTGCTACTCAAGTAAGTGATGAGATCTTCAAATACGGTAAAAACCTGGGTGTTAGAACTGTAACTGTTTACGGTGGTAGTTCATATAAACGTCAAATTGATCTTATTAGCCGTGGGGCAAACGTAGTAGTTGCAACACCGGGTCGTATGCTAGATATCTTAAAGAAAAACATGATCCCTGACTTTGCACCAAGTATGGTTGTACTTGATGAAGCGGATGAGATGTTAGATATGGGATTCCTAGACGACATTACTGAGATCTTCTCATATCTGCCGACTGATCGCCAAACATTACTGTTCTCGGCAACTATGCCGCAACCGATCAAAACATTGGCACATAAAATTTTAGAAAACCCTGAATTTGTTTCAATCACAAAAGGGGAGACTACAAATGCCGATATCGAGCAACTTTACTATGTGATCGATGAGCATGAGCGTGATGATGCTATTATCCGTTTAATGGATAGTGAAACTACACAAAAATCGGTAGTTTTCTGTAGAACAAAATCTGAGGTTGACAGACTTTCAAACGTTCTTAGCAACGCTGGTTATTTAGCAAACGGTTTACACGGAGATATGGAACAACGTCAACGTGAAACAGTTATTAAAGGTTTCAAATCTAACTCTGTAAAAGTGTTAGTTGCAACTGACGTTGCAGCACGTGGTATCCATGTTAACAACATCTCTCACGTATTTAACTACCATATTCCGTTTGACCCTGAGTCTTACGTACACAGAATCGGTCGTACGGGTCGTGCAGGAACAAAAGGTAAAGCGATTACACTTTTAACTCCTTTAGAGTTTAAAGAGCTTCAAAAGATTAAGAAAATCGTTGGAACTTCAATGGAGCACGCTTTTGTACCGAGTAAAAACGATCTTCGTCAAACAAATATTGACAATATCGTAAAAAGTATTGAAGATCAAAAAATCTATGATGAAGCACACCTTATCCTTGATAAATTAAAAGAAGATATTGATGAAGAGACGATTATGTACAAACTCATCTCTATGATTCTTAACAAACAAGATATCAAAGGGCCAAGCAACATCGGTATCCCTGCGGATAAACTTGAAGCTATACTTGATCGTGCAAGCAGACGCGGAAACGATAGAAACTCTAGAGGCCGCGGTGGAAACAGACGTGGTGGACACAGAAATTCTAGAGGTCGTTCAGGCGGTTCTCGTGATGGCGGTTCTCGCGGCGGAGATTCAAGAAGAAGATCTTCAAACAGACACTAACAAAACCATACTAAATCCTTTTTGGATTTAGTTTTCCCCTTTTTTATGATAGAATATACAAAAAAGTGATCTGCAAATGTATATTATTTTCGAAAACCAAGATTTTTATATAGAAAAAGAAGAGTCCCAAATCCCATGGGTAAAAGTTTTTACAAAAGAACCATATAAAGAGATTAGTGATTTAAGCGATGAGCTTAGACATCAGCTTTTTGATATTGTTAATGTAGTTGAGAAAGAGATGATCGCCTACTACAAACCTACAAAAGTCAATGTTGCATCATTTGCAAATATGCTTCCGCGCGTTCATATCCATGTAATGGCAAGATTTCAAAATGACAACTATTACCCAAACCCTATGTGGGGTGAAAAACAAAGAGATAATCAACTCGATCTTCCGGACGAAAAGAAATTTTATAAAAATCTCTTTAATAAACTAACCGCTTTTTACAACTAATATTATTTGTTATTAAATAATAACTTTAATCTTATATTCATCTGAAATAGACTAGCATTAACATTATACTAAAGGTAATGCTATGTTTAGACGAAGTATCCGAACCAATATATTAGGTATATTTTTAGTCATTGTCGGCATTGTAGCTATTTCACTACTCACTTCTCAATATTACTTCAATCAATCTTTAGCACTCCAATCAACACATAAAACTTTTAAAATGATTAGTAATAATATCTCTGAGGAGATCGCTTCTAATGAACGTGAGCTAAAACATATATTAGAGGCGAACACAGAGAACTCTAAACTCTATAAAGAGATCACTTTTGACTACAAACATCCGGCCTTAGAATCTCTCATTCAAATCATGTCTATCAATCACAATATTTATTCTCTCTATTTTGCTCATAAAAACGGTAGATTTTATGAAGTAATTAATATGGATGAGTCCCCGCTACTTTACGATACTTATCAAGCTCCTGAAAACACAAGATGGATCGTACTTATACATATAAACAATGAAGTAAGATATACCTTTTTAGATGAAGCTGAAAAAATTTTAGGTACGAGTATTAAAAAGAAAAAATATAATCCCCTCTCCAGACCTTGGTATAAAGCTGCGATCAACTCTAAGCAAGTGATCATGACCGAACCGTACCTTTTTACCAACCTCAAGAAATCGGGAACTACATATGCAGTTGAACTACAACACAAAGGAACCGTATTTGCAGTTGACTATACTATGAGGAGATTAAACCATTTTTTAAATCTTCAAAAATTTGAACAAAACTCTGAAATCTTTTTATTTAATCATAATGGGAATAAACTCGCTTCTTCCGATCATATAATGCAAATGAGTAAGCAATCTGAATCTACAGTTGAATCAAAAATCGACTTCACTCAAGAGGAGATGGAGTATATTAAAAATGCACCTCCTGTAATCATTTCAAATGAAAAAGACTGGGTACCTTTTGATTTTCAATCTGCCGGTGTACCTATGGGTTATTCCGTGGACATACTCAAGCTGCTCTCTAAAAAAAGCGGACTTAAAATTCAGTTTGTAAATGGTCTTACATGGACGGAGATTATAAATAATTTTAAAAATAAAGATATAGATATCGTCCAGTCAATTTATAAAACACCTAAAAGGGAAGAATTTGGCTCGTTCTCCGATCCAATTTACCACTTTAAAAACTACTTTATTACGAATCAACATACAACAGATGTTCACTCTTTACGAGATCTCAACTACAAAAGAGTCGGTGTAGTGGAAGGCTGGGCGATAGAAGACCTTATCAAAGAAAAATACCCAAAAATACAACTCAAACGCTATGATGATCTTACATCAAGTATCTTAGCGCTTTCTCGAGATGATATTGATGCCATTATTGAAACAAATGAAGCATTTAGATTTTTATCGAACCAGCTCTATATTAAAAATCTTACCATAGGGGAATGGTGTAAAGAGTATGATAACTATAAACAACGAGCAATCTATCTAATGCTTCAAAAAGACGATCCAATACTACTCTCTATTATCAATAAATCACTACGTGCCATTACACCAAAAGAGAAGGTTTTACTCATACATAAATGGCTTTCACCAAAGTCTGATGCCAATGCCATGATCGATCCGCAAATGATGGATGCTTTCATCAAAAAAAACAATGAAGTAATCTCCTATGATCTGGATCAGAAGAATTATTTTGCAATGTATATACCACTGAATGAGAAGCTCTACTTAGGTATTAAAATAGATTCGGCCCCACTTTTTCAACCATATAAAACGAATATGTTCTACTCATTTATAATTGCTTTTATACTTCTTATTTTCTCTTTACCGATCATTATTTACGCAACACGAATCATCATTCAACCTATTAAAGATCTGATTGTTGAAAATGAGCACATAAAACATCGTAGATTTAGTAAAGTTAAAGCGATAGATACAAATATTATAGAGTTTATCGAGCTCTCTAACTCTCTGGTTTCAATGTCCCAAAGTATTAACGAGTATCAAAAGTCTCAAGAAGCACTGCTTGATTCCGTTGTAAAACTTATCGCAGATGCGATCGATGCGAAATCTCCTTATACCGGAGGACACTGTAAGCGTGTACCTGTAATTGCCCAAATGCTTGTTGATAAAGCTAATGAATCACAGGATGGTATTTTTAAAGATTTTAAGCTTACCACAGAAGATGAATTGCGCGAATTTGAGTTAGGTGCTTGGCTGCACGACTGTGGAAAAGTGACAACACCTGAGTACGTTGTAGATAAAGCAACAAAACTTGAAACTATCTATAACCGTATACATGAGATACGTACAAGATTTGAAGTTCTCTGGCGTGATGCACATATCAGATACCTAGAAGCAAGACTCAATAATGAAGAGGAGAAACAACTCCTTGAACAACTCAACAAAGAACAAGCACAGCTCATTGATGACTTTGCTTTTATAGCGAGTGTAAATATCGGCGGGGAGTATATGAGCCAAGAGAAACAACAAAGAGTAAAAGAGATATCTCAAAGAGAATGGATCAGACATTTTGACGATTCTCTAGGTTTAGGTGAAGAGGAAAGTTTACGCTACGATCAATCAAAAACACAAACTTTACCGGTGAAAGAAAAGTTACTCAGTGACAAACAGGAACATATTATAAAAAGGGAAAACTTTGATTATGATGCTTATCGTAAAAGCGGCTTTAAACTAGAGGTCCCTGAGCACCTGTATAATCATGGGGAGATATATAACTTATGTATTGAAAAAGGGACACTATCAGATGAGGAACGTTATAAAATCAACGAGCATGTCATTATGACTATTAAGATGCTAGAAGATATCCCTTTCCCCGAACAACTTACTAAAATACCTGAATACGCAGGGACGCATCATGAGACACTCATTGGAGATGGTTATCCAAAACAACTCGTAAAAGAGGATCTTTCTATTCCTGCCCGTATAATGGCAATTGCAGATATATTTGAAGCCTTAACAGCTTCAGACCGACCTTATAAAAAGGCAAAAACACTCTCAGAATCTATAAAAATTTTGAGTTTCATGGTAAAAGATGAACATATCGACGAAGATATATTTAAACTGTTTTTAGAGAGTGATTTACACAATATTTATGCAAGACAATATCTAGATCCCGAACAAATTGATGATGTCAATATAAAAGACTATTTATAAGATAAAAAGAGGATTCTACACTATTGTATTTTCTCTTATACCTCAAAAGAGAATTTTTATAGCAAAAATGGATAACTTTTAGTTCATATATTAATAATTATATTCACAAAAAATAAGCAGACAAGTTACCTTGAATCTACTACAATCATTGCCATAATTTAATAAAGGCATTACTATGAAAAAAATTTCGAAAATTCTAATAGCAAACCGTGGAGAGATAGCACTTAGAATTATCAGAGCATGTAGAGAACTTGAGATAAAATCAGTTGTCATATTTTCTGAAGCAGATGCGAATGGTTTATGGGTAGCTCGTGCTGATGAGGCTTATCCAATTGTCGGCAATCCAATCGATGCCTATCTAAAATACGAAAAGATACTAGACATAGCAAAAAAAAGTAAGTGTGATGCAATTCACCCAGGATATGGCTTTTTATCTGAAAGTGCAGAGTTTGCTCAAGCCTGTGAAGATAAAGGTTTCATATTTATAGGACCAAAACCTCACCATATACAACTCTTTGGGGATAAAATGGCTTCAAAAGTTGCTATGAAAGATGTAGGAGTACCTGTAGTTGAAGGGACGTCTACACCTGTCATAAATTATAACGACGGGAAAAGAATAGCCCAGGAGATAGGTTATCCCGTAATCATTAAAGCTGCATTTGGCGGTGGCGGTAGAGGTATGAGGATTGTCCATTTTGCCAATGATTTTGAAGCGATGTTTGAATCTGCTACAAACGAATCAATAAAATACTTTGGCAGAGGAGAGGTGTTTATTGAAAAGTATGTACAAAATCCTAGACATATTGAGATTCAAATTGTAGCTGATCAACATGGTAATGTTCTCCATTTAGGGGAGAGAGACTGTTCCATTCAAAGACGTCATCAAAAAGTGATAGAGATTACACCATCACCTCTTTTAAATAATGCTGTAAGAGAGAAACTTTGTCAAATCTCAGTAAATGCGATGAAAAAACTTGGTTACGAAAGTGTCGGTACAGTTGAATTTTTAGTAGATGACAAAGATGAGATATATTTTATAGAGATGAATACTCGTGTACAAGTTGAACATCCCGTTACCGAGATGGTTACAGGCGTTGATATCATACAAAGAATGATACAGATAGCTGCAGGTGACACTCTAAGATATAAACAAGATGAGATAAACTTCCGTGGCTATGCTATTGAATTTAGAATAAACTCTGAAGATCCGCAAAAAAACTTTATGCCTACAGTTGGAACTGTAAAAAAATATCTCACGCCAAGTGGTCCCGGCGTGAGACTAGACACTGGTCTGTATGAAGGGTATGAACTACCGACTTGCTACGATTCGATGATTGGAAAGCTTATAATCTCAGCTTTAGACTGGGAGGGTGTTGTTGCAAAAGCAAGACGTGCATTGGATGAGTTTCACATTGAAGGATTTCAGACAAACATCACTTTACATAAAGCTATTGTGCGTAATGAAGCATTTAAAGCAGGTAAGTTTGATACTGGTTATCTTGATACTAATCTAGATACATTCACATTTAATACTAAAAGTGATGTTGCAAATGAGGATGAAAAATTTTTAGAATTAACAGCAATGATTCAAGAGCTAAAAGAGAATAAACTCGTATCACTGCAAAACAACTTTACACTCTATTAATCTATTCACTCCCCTTCTGAATGGGAGTGTAAAAGAGAAAAATTCTCAATTTTGTTCAAATTCAAGGCGGAGTTTTATTTTTTGGAGGAGCTTACATAAAGTAAGTGACGAGGAAAAATTAAAGTCCAACGTAGAAGTTGGACAAAAGTGTTATTTTTTAAGTGGTGAAAATGGGACTAGAGCTGATCCCCAAGTTAATCCCCCACCAAAAGCATCAAGTAGCATAAGCTCACCCGCTTTTAGTTTTCCCTCTTCATAGATATCATTGATAGCCATAGGGATAGATGCACCAGAAGTGTTACCGTATTTTGCAACAGTAAGAACAACTTGTTCATCTTTCATTTTTAAAGCATCACCAACCGCTTTAATAATACGGTAGTTTGCTTGATGCGGCACAAAGTGTACTACATCATCACTTGCAATATTGTTGTCAGCTAAAATCTCTTTCACGTCATTTGTTAGAGTTCTTACTGCAACTTTGAAAGTTTCATTCCCTTTCATCTGCATAAAACAGCTTGATGCTTCTTGATCAAGTGAATCGTGAGCTGAACCGCTTCCCCCGTTTGGAGTCATAAGAAGGTCTGCATATTCACCGTCTGCACCAGTATGCACATCAATGATAGCTTCTTCCTTATTCTCAGTTGCTGAGATAACTGCAGCACCAGCACCGTCACCAAATAAGATACAAGTACCGCGATCAGTGTAATCAGTAATAGCTGAAAGCTTTTCTGCACCGATGATAAGTATATTTTTCTTCATACCAGCTTCGATAAAGGCTTTTGCTATTGAAAGGATATATACAAAACCTGTACAAGCAGCACTTATGTCAAATGCAGTTGCGTTTTTAATCCCAAGCTTTGTAGCAATGATAGTAGCAGTTGATGGCATACAGAAATAATCCGGAGAGATAGTCGCACATACAACCATGTCGATTTCATCTTTACTTATACCGCTTCTCTCTAAAGCTTTCTCAGCTGCTTTAGTACCAAGGTCACTTGTAAACTCGCTATCTGCTGCAATATGTCTCTCTTTGATTCCTGTTCTTTTTGTGATCCATTCATCTGAAGTATCTACCATTTTTGTAAGATCTTCATTTGTTAAAATTTTCTCTGGAACATAAGCACCAATAGAACGAAACGCAGCGTATGCCATTAAGCTTCCTTTTGTTTTAACTCAGCTATTCTAGCTTCTATATGTTTGTTTACACCTGTATCAACATATCTAATTGCCTGATAAATAGCATTTTCAATTGCTCTAGCATTACTTTTACCATGGCTAACAATTGCACACCCTTTTATACCGATAAGCGGTGCACCACCGATTTCAGCATAATCGATCTCTTTTTTAAGAAGTTTAAAAACTTTTCTCATTAAAAGAGCACCGGTAATTGCAATAGGTGATTTTCTAATATAATCTTTAATAAGTGCAGAGATTGTTGAAGCTACACCTTCACTTGCTTTAAGTACAAGGTTTCCAACAAAACCGTCACATGTAATTACATCACAGCTTCCGTTGAAGATATCACTCCCTTCAACATTTCCTTTAAAACCTCTATAACCTTGAAGAAGTTTAAAAGTAGCTTTTGTAAGTTCGTTCCCTTTTGAATCCTCTTCACCGTTTGCTAATAGCCCGATAGAAGGTTCTTCAATATTTAGAACATCTTCTGCATAACATCCACCCATTACGGCGAATTCTGCTAAATGCTCAGGTTTAGAGTCTACATTTGCACCAACATCAAGTACAACAGAACGGCGTCCTGTTCTTGTTGGCATTAAAGTCACAAGTGCCGGACGAGACACACCTTTTAGACGACCGAGTCGGAGTGTTGCTAATGTCATTGTCGCTCCACTGTGTCCAGCAGAAACTACACCGTGCGCTTCACCGTTTTTTACTAGTTCTACAGCTTTGTAAATAGTACTCTCTTTACGTTTTACTGCATCAGTAGCGGCATCTGACATACTAATTACGTCATCAGCTTCAACTATTGAAATCTTATCTCTATAACTTTTTGGTAGTTTTTTTGGTAATAGAGATAAAATCTCTTCTTTGTTACCCACTAGTATAGGCGTGAAGTCTTTGCGTTTAAGTGCTTTTAAACAACCTTTTACAATTGGTTCGGGACCAAAGTCCCCTCCCATTGCATCAATAGCAATTGTAACCATTAATTATTTGTACTCACCAGTAGTTGGATTAATGTGGTGTGGTAATCTATAAGTTCCATCTTTATCTTTAACTGGACGAGCTAAAGAGATTTTGTAGTGAGTTCTACGTTTTGCTGAACGAGAATGAGATACTCTTCTTTTAGGTACTGCCATAATCTATATCCTTAGTTTAATTTAGTCTTCTTTGCAATTATCACAAAAATGATAATCACTTTTGATCATTTCAATCTCTGAGTGTAAAAGTTCATCTAAATCTGCATGGCCGTCAAAAGATTCAACAACATCAAGTTCGATGTCATTCTCATCTTTATATATTCCATCAGATATATAAAATTCTACATCCTCATCAACTGAGATCTGCATATCCTCTGCGCACATATCGCAAGGCTTGTCAAGCTTTCCGTTTAAATTTGCTTTGAGCAAAATCAACTTTGGCTTATAATACTCCAAATAACCTTTAAAAGTTATTTCGTTTGAGTCCAGCTCAAACTCTACTGGAGTAGTTGTTACTTTTCTAAGTAGTATTTTCAAAAAATACAGCTTAAATTATGAAATTTCTCTTTCAGAGAAAAAGAATGCTATTTCAATAGCTGCGTTTTCTAAAGAGTCACTTCCGTGAACTGCATTAGCATCTATATTTTCAGCGAAATCTGCACGAATTGTACCTGCTTCAGCTTCTTTAGGATTTGTTGCACCCATAAGATCACGGTTTTTCGCCATTGCGTTTTCACCTTCTAATACAGAAACAACAACCGGTCCACTGATCATAAAATCAACTAAGTCATTGAAGAAAGGTCTCTCAGCATGAACAGCATAAAATGCCTCAGCATCTGCTCTGCTTAATTGAAGTTTTTTTGTAGCTGCAATTTTAAGACCATTGCTTTCAAAACGATCTAAAATTTTCCCTATAACACCCTTTGCAACTGCATCTGGCTTAATGATTGATAGTGTACGTTCCATCAAATCTCCTCTGAAAATATAAAATTAGGGTGCGATTATATCTAAAAAAAAGTATATTTTAGTTTAAAAATTGATTTTTTTGATTGAAATTAAGAAAGATGTCGACTTTTCGACTAAAAAAGTGAGGCAGGTGCCTCACTAAAACCAGAATTATTCTACTACTGGTTCTTGGTTTGAGCGTTGCTCATCAGTGATATCATCACGGTGCTCTGGAGAATCTCCGATAGCATCCCATACGATACAACCCTCTGTAGGACATGCAGTTGCACATGCTGGTTCATCATGGTGACCAACACATTCAACACATTTATCACCATATACGTAATAAATCTCTTCACCAGTTGGATTATCATCCTCATCTACGATAGCTTCAACTGGACACTCATCAATACAAGCACCACAGTTGATACATGTATCATTAATATAAACTGCCATTATTTTCTCCTGTAATTATTTGAAAGTAACTATACAATGAAGAGTTTTAAATGTAGCTAAAACTTATCATATAGTTTACTAAGTGTAATAATTAGTTACACTTAGATATTTAAAAAGCTTTTGATCGCCTCAACTTTGTCTGTTTTCTCCCATGTAAAGCCATCTTCTTCTCTACCGAAGTGACCATACGCAGCAGTTTTTCTATATATTGGACGAAGTAAATCTAAGTCTCTAATAATCCCCGCAGGTGAAAGGTCAAATATCTCTTTAACACATGCTTCAATTTCAGACTCTTCTACTTTACCTGTTCCGTGTGTATCTACCATAATAGATACAGGATGAGCAACACCGATAGCGTACGCTACTTGAATAGTCGCTTTATCACACGCACCTGAAGCTACCAAGTTTTTAGCAACCCATCTTCCAGCGTATGCCGCACTTCTGTCAACCTTGGTCGGATCTTTTCCTGAGAATGCTCCCCCACCGTGAGGACAGCTTCCACCGTAAGTATCAACAATAATCTTACGCCCTGTAAGACCTGCATCACCTTGCGGACCACCAATTACGAATTTTCCTGTCGGATTGATGTGAAACTTAGTTGCATCACTCATCATCTCGGCAGGGATTACATATTTAATAACCTCTTCGATCACATCTTTGTGAATCTGCTCTTGAGAAACATCCGGTGCATGTTGCGTTGAAACAACAACTGTATCAACTGCAACCGGTTTATCGTCAACATACTTCACACTGATTTGTGCTTTTCCGTCAGGACGAAGGTAAGGGATAATCCCCTCTTTTCTTACTTGAGCCAGTCTTTGCGTTAAACGGTGAGCAAGATATATAGGTAATGGCATAAGCACATCTGTTTCACGACATGCATAACCAAACATTAAACCTTGGTCACCTGCACCGATCTCACCACTTGCTTGATCAACACCTTGATTAATATCAGGTGATTGTTCACCGATTCCATTTAAAACCGCAGCAGAACGGTAATCAAAACCGTATGTAGCGTCAGTATAGCCTATCTCTTGAACAACTTTTCTAGCAATCTCTTGCATCGGCGCATACGCCTTAGTCTTCAGTTCGCCTGCTATTACACAAAAACCATTAGATACTAGAGTTTCACATGCCACTCTAGCATTTTTATCATTTTCAATAATATAATCCAGAATTGCATCACTGATCTGATCAGCCATCTTATCAGGATGCCCCTCTGTTACAGACTCTGAAGTAAATATGTACTCTTTTTGTGACATTATTTTCTCCCGTCATCGATTGTTTATTGAAGTATGGACGCACATTAGCGTGTTCATAAATCGCTGAAAGTATATCCAAATTGAATAAATAATAGTTTATATCTAATCCGAATCCAAAAAATATTATAAAGATATTATATAATTAACTTATGCAAAGTAATCCTCTCAAAGCGTATCTGCTTGACCAGTTCGATCAAGCCATAGAAAAAATACCTTTAATCTCTGAGAAATCAGATATTGAGCACCTTCATAAATTAAGGATTATTCTGAGGCGTTTACGCTCTTTGATAAAACTTTATCTCGTGGAGCCCTCTACTTTCAACCATACACTTAAGTCCCTTATAGAACCGACAAATCAATTACGGGAGCTTGATGTATTTTTATCCTCTCTCGATCCTTTTGAGTATCCTTCATTAACAAAAAGTATTCAAGCTTATAGAAAAAAGTACTTTAAAAAAGTATGGACTAAACTTTTTATAACTCAATTTGAATACAAACTTTCTTTATTAAAAGAGGAACTTGTAAAGCTGCCCCTTTCCTATGATTCAAAGTGGCTTCTTACAACTACTCAACTCCATAAAAAAAATACTTTTTTTGCATTTGAACATTTAGAGGAACAACCTTCAACTAAAAAAATGCACAAGTTACGGATTGAGTTTAAAGTTCTGCGATATGCACTCGAGTTTATTCATCAACTGAAAATCAAAGATTTCTCCAAAACGATTAAAGAGTGTAAGTTGGTTCAAAAACATTTGGGGATGGTACAAGATTATGCAAATCAACTTGAATGGCTACAGCACTTTTGTGAAAAAGAACCATCAAAAGAGTGCCGAAAACTCATAAAAGAGCGTACCGAAATCTTAGAAGCTCTCAAGAAAAATATCTCACCGATTCATAAAAGAGGAAAAAACTCTAAATGATAAAAATTATCTTTAACTTAAAATAATCATTTAGATACTCTCAACTAAATTTAGCTTAATAAACTTTAGATAGAATTTTGGTAACTTTAAATATTAAAAAAAAGGACATATATAATGTTAGTAACAAACAAAGCTCCAGACTTTACAGCAACAGCGGTATTAGCTGACGGTTCAATCGTAGAAGATTTTAACTTAATGGATAACTTAGGGGAAAAAGGTGCAGTACTTTTCTTCTATCCACTAGACTTTACTTTCGTTTGTCCATCTGAGATCATCGCATTCTCTCACAGAATCGAAGAGTTCACAAGCCGTGGTGTTAACGTAATCGGTGTATCAGTTGACAGCCAATTCTCACACTTCGCATGGAGAGAAACTCCAGTTGAAAAAGGTGGTATCGGTAGAATCAAATATCCACTAGTAGCTGACCTTTCAAAATCAATCTCTAGAGATTACGATGTACTTTTCGGTGAGTCTGTAGCTCTTCGTGGTTCATTCTTAATCGATGCAGACGGTACAGTTCGTCATGCAGTTATCAATGACTTACCACTTGGACGTAACATTGACGAGATGATTCGTATGGTTGATACTATGCTTTTCACTAACGAGCACGGTGAAGTTTGTCCAGCTGGTTGGAACAAAGGTGACGAAGGTATGAAAGCATCTACTGAAGGTGTTGCAGAATACTTAGCGAAACATGAGTCTGAGCTTTAATAGCTCAACTCATTCACTATCTAATCTATTAAGCGATTTTTCACTCGCACTGTTTGAGCGCTGATACTCTTTATCTGAAACCCCGCTACTTTTTGTACTACAAGCACTAAAACCTAAAACAACCAATAAACTTACAAAAATAATTTTCATAAAAACTCCTTAAAAGATTCTATACCAACTTTTCTTAATGCCACATTGTCTCTTTACTCAACAACTGTCTATTTTTCTTAAAGCTCTGATGCATCTCATGCAAAATGTGGCGTAAAATTGTAATGGTCTCTGCAGCAAACATCCCTTTGTTTAACATAACGCACTCTGCTCGACCTCCCATTGCCGCATCAGTAACCTCTGCACGACTCGGCAAATTATTTTTCATCTGCCCCTCCAATACCTGTGTAGCCCAAATGACAGGAATATGTGCCGCATCGCATATATCGAGCAACTTCTCTTGAATAGAAGCCAGATTTGCAAAACCAACCTCAATAGCAAGATCACCGCGTGCGATCATCACTCCCGAAGATTTCCATTTAAGTAGTTGTCGTAAAATTTCCGGCATATGTATGACCGCCTGTTTTGTCTCTATCTTCGGGACAATTCCAATATCAGTGCGCCCCTTTGAGGTTAAAATACTTTGTAACTCTTCAACATCTTTTGCACTTTGACAAAATGATATTCCAAGCAGATCCACAAACTCCAGAATTCCATCTATTAAATCTTTATCGTGCTCGGTTATAGCTGCAGTCTTTATAGGTGTCTCCGGGAAGTTAATCCCTTTTTCTTCTTTAAGCACTACACCCTTTATTTTAGTACTTTGTACCTCACATACAATATCTTTATCAACAATATCCACAACTTTAAGTCTGATTTTTCCGTCATCTATGAAAATTGGGTCACCAACTTGTACCATTGTACTTACCTCTTTGAAACTACAACTAATTATTGCCGGAGTAACAACCTCTTTGTTTGTTCCAATTTTAGTAGAACGGCCTAAGACATCTTTTTCTGTAAGCACTAAGGTATCCCCTGTGTATAAACGGATCGATTCCATCTGTTTTACGATATCTTTTACTGAGCTCCTATACATTTTATATTCTAAATGTGAATCTTCATCAGTATAGACCTTTTTCTCAATTATCCCTTTTACATAATCAGTTGTAGCCTCTATAATCTTTATTGGAGCTTTTTTTCCATCTACACCATAAAGTGTAACTGTTTTTCCAGGTACTAATTGACTAAGAAACTCTTCTTCAACCTTTATCTTTGCAGGTATTTTCTCTAGAGTAAAAGGATCACGAACTTGTGGCATAGTGCTTTGAGTAGTAGATAAGAGTACTTCACTTTGATGTTTGTTACTCCCTATCTTTACAGGTAAGGACAATCTTTGTATCGCCCCTGTTCTAATCTTTGGTCCTGCAAGATCGACAAATATCCTGATCCTATCTTCAATTTGACGTGTTTGATTGATATTTCCAATTACATCGGACATCTTTTTCCATACACTCAGATCATCATGTGCAGTATTTATACGTAATACCTGTACACCGGATGATGCCAATTCATAAATAAGTGCCCCATCATTTTCAATAGCATGTGAGGGTAGCGTAACCATTACTGCTGTTTTTTGTTTACTTAGCCTTTCTACTACATCTCCACCAAAAAGTGCCGCTGCATTTTTTGAAGATTCTGTAATTGACTCAGAGATACTAATGTGGAAAAAACTCTTCATCTTCTTCTTAGAGATACTTTTTTGATTAGTCCAACAACTCAATTGATCATAAAGGGTATCTATACTGGCTGCAACATGAGCATAAGAGCGTCCTAAAGATGAGAGTGAAAGTAAAAAAAGTTTCTCTTGCAGTTTTGTTCTGTCTTTAGAACGTAGGATCATATAATGTTCTAAATTGAGTAAACTTTTAAAATGGATTTCATCAACAGAGACTTTTGATCGAGCATGAAAAAGTTCTTCTCTTAATAGTTTGATCTCTTGAATCGTTTTTTTTATGAGCTGTTTATCTAACATAATATGTACCCTTTAAGACATTACAGTTATGATACCAAAAAATTAACTCTTTTTTCTCCCAACCAATACACCACCGAAAATAATCAGTGCTATCCCTAAGAATGTTAAATTATCAGGAAATGCATCTCCGAGTAAAAATCCAAATCCGATCGCAAAAGGGATGTTTGTATAGCTGATTACCCCTACTACGCTTAATTTTTTTGCACTGTACGCTTTTGTAAGGAGCCATTGTGAAAGTGTAGAGATCAAGGCCATAAAAGCTATTAAAGCCCATAGTTTGAAACTATTAGGCATTATAAACTCCGGAAACAGGAAAGCTATCGATTCTGGTGCCGTTAGATAGGGAGCTGCCAAAAAGAGTAAGCCTGGAAGAATTGTCCCCACCCCTACAAATGATAAAACTATCACCCTTGAATCGTACACATCTTTGATCTTTTTAATAGTAGTATAGGCAGCTGCAGCAAAAAAACCGCCAAGCACTCCGAGTATATGTTCATATGACAAGCTCATTCCAAAAGGTTTTACAATGAGTATCACCCCTAAAAAACCGATAAGCAGGGCTAATAGTGTCGTAGGACTCAACTTTTCTCCCAGAAGATAAAATGCCAGTATCGTTACAAAAAACGGAGAGGTTTTATTGAGCGTAATCGCTTCGCCTAAAGGGATAGTTGTAATAGTATAGAAAAAGAGGATCATTGCCAGAAATCCAAATAAGCCTCTTGTTACAAGCAGATGAAAACTCCCGCCGCTGAGTTTCGGTGGTGTATGTCTGAGTGCATAAAGGATCAAAAATATTCCGATCACATTTCTAAAAAACACTATCTCTAAAGCCGACATATCATCGGAAAGTATTTTTGTAAGTGCACCGTTGAGTGCTGAGATGAGGGCTGAGAGCAACATATAGAGTATGCCGTTATCGAGTTGTCTTAACATTTTGAGCCTTGTTTTACAAATGCCAAAGCTTTAGAGTCTACAAAAGCCAAGTTATACCACTGGGTATTTGGAGCGATAAGAATAAGATTGTTCGGATTGGAACTTCTTGAGAGTGCTACATAAAATTGTGACGGGGCGAAGATCTGTCTTGTGTCTATGATCAGATTCTCAATACTCATCCCCTGTGATTTATGGATAGTGATCGCAAAAGCAAGTTTTACCGGATACTGATAGATCGAAAAACTGCTCTCTTCAATCATCTCTTTTTTTCCGTTTATCGTTTTTTCAACCCACTGCGATTTGCTTTGTGCTACCGTTTCAAGTTTAACGACACGTCCGTCACTCTTTTGCACATAGAGGTACTGCTCATCTATGTTTACGATCACGCCGCGCTCACCGTTATAGTAGTTCCAGGAATTTCTTGTAAAAAGTACAGGGGCATTGATCTTTAGATCCAACTCTTTTTCGATCCTCGCATCATCGAAAAATCTCTCTATCTCTTTATCGTTGACACTTGTTTTATGTTTGATTATTTGTGCCTCTTTAGAATAAAGCTCACCCTCAATGTTTTCCAACTGCTTTTTGTTGTGCTCTGAGGCAGAGATATTTTTTCCAAACAAAAAGGTAAAATTATTAAGCTCATTTGGAAGCGGCTTTATATAATGATTGAGTTCATTGTGTACATCTTCATCTACATACCCGAAACGTACATGTTGTAACAGCTCAATAAACTGCTGATCGTCGGTTCTATATATATGCGTGAGTTCCACAACTTTAAAATCCAACTCGTCCCACGATGGTGACTCAAAAGCAAATTCTGCTCTTTGCGAGCCTCTGACAACCGGCGGCAATTGTAAGAAATCTCCGACTACCAAGATAGAGCCTTCAAACTCACACTGCTCCAAACGATAGGCAACCATCTCCATCAAAGCGCTACTCACCATAGAGATCTCATCGACCACGATTAGATCAAGGGTACTGATCAGTTTTTTTAGCTTTTTTTTCGGCTCAAGTTTGCCGTTTTTCTCCAGCTCTTCCAAAGAGGAAGCGATCCCAAAATCAAAAAAACTATGAAGTGTCTGCCCTCCCACAAGGGTAGCTGCCATTGCTGTAGAAGCCAGTTTTGCAACTTTTTTTGCTTCACTCTCATAATGTTTGATCACCTCTTGTGTGATCGTAGTTTTACCAACTCCGGCCCCACCCGTTAAAAAAACATTACTACCCGATTCAAGGAGACTTATCACTTCACTTTTCATAAGTGCAAGAGTAGCAAGTATTTGTTTAAATTTGCTACAATTACGAAAAAATTTAAGGAAACCGTTATCAAAGCTCTTACACAAACAAAACTTATACTTTTTACGGCACTTTTTTTAGTCCTTTTTGACAACTACGCTTTTTTTCACAATGTACTCGAAGTGTATCCGTTTAACTTTTCAAACTCGGGATTTTTAATCTCTTTAGCAGTTGTACTCTTTGCAGTTACAAGTTTACTTTTTACACTTGTTAGCTCTAAATATACACTCAAACCAATCATTATCATTGTGCTGATAGTCTCATCTATGACAAACTATTTTATGAACTCTTATAAAGTAGTAATTGATGATACTATGATCAGAAACATGATGCAGACGGATACGGCTGAAACACTTGATCTTATTAGTATTAAACAGGTTCTTTACTTCATAATTTTAGGTTTGATACCGGCATTTTTAGTTTATAAAGCAAAAATCGAATACGGCTCATTTAAAAAAGAGATGTTTAGCAAGATAGTAACTGTTTTTGGTGCTTTAGCACTGGTATTACTCTCTGTATTTATCTTCTCTAAACACTATACGTCGTTTTTCCGTGAGCATAAACCGCTTCGTTACTCAACAAACCCTCCGTACTGGATCTACTCAACAGGAAAATATATTCATAAAACATTTAATTCAGGTCCGATCATTGTTAAACCGTTAGGTAAAGATGCGAAGATACAAGAGGATACAAATACAACAAAAAAACTTGTAATCTTCGTTGTAGGTGAAGCTGCCCGCGCTGATCATTTTTCACTAAACGGCTATGAGAGAGAGACAAATCCACGTTTAAGCAAAGAGGATATTATCAACTTCTCAAACGTATTTTCATGTGGAACTTCAACGGCGGAATCAGTACCTTGTATGTTCTCACCGTTTGACAGAGATGAATATACATACAAAAAAGGGATCACACACGAAAATATTCTAGATGTTCTTGCACATACAAATGACATAGCGGTTTTATGGCGTGATAACAACTCAGACTCTAAAGGGATGGCTCTAAGAGTTCCTTATGAAAACTATAAATCTAATAAACTCAACACTATCTGTACAGAGGACGGTGAATGTCGTGATATCGGTATGCTTATAGGACTTGACGATTTCATAGAAAAGAACAAAAACAAAAATATGTTTATCGTTTTACACCAAATGGGTAATCACGGTCCGGCATACTACAAACGCTATCCAAAAGAGTTTGAAAAATACACACCTGTATGTGAAACGAACCAACTTGAAGAGTGTACACAAGAAGAGATCAAAAATGCTTATGACAATGCATTGTTATATACAGACTTTTTCCTTTCAAAAACAATTTCATTTTTGAAACAATATGATAAAGACTTTAAAACTGCAATGTTTTACATGAGTGACCACGGTGAATCTCTCGGTGAAGGCGGTGTATATCTTCACGGGCTTCCATACTTTATGGCACCTGATGCACAAACACACATTGGCGCATTTATGTGGTTGGGTGAACAAATGAAGCAAGATGTTGATGTAAAGCAACTTGAAGCTGTAAAAGATAAAAAATTTACTCAAGATAACCTGTTTCATTCAATGCTCGGTGTATTTAAAGTAAAAACAGAAGTGTATGACAAAGATCTGGATGTCTTCAATGGCAAGTAATAAAAATATTTTTATTACTTCTGCTATTTTACTTTTTAGCATCCTGTTTTTCGGACTTACAAGTGCCGATCAACATTTTCAGGATCTTTTTTACAACTTTGATTCTAAACATTGGGTAATCCCCCCGACACTCCAACCCTATAAATTTATTTTTTATGACGGGATAAAAAAACTTCTCATTATTATCAGTATTTTATTTCTTTTTTCTCTTGCTTTTTTTAAAATAAGCAAAACGGTAGATAGCTACAAACGAGGAATTTTAGTTATAGTTCTTTCAGCTATCTTCGTACCCTCAATCGTGGGTCTAATAAAAGCAAATACAAATATGCCGTGTCCAAGAGATGTGATCGAATACGGAGGAGTATATCCCGAAACAAAAGTTTGGGAGTTCTACCCTCAAGAGGTGCTTGATCGAGGTCAGCAACTCAAATGCTGGCCTGCCGGTCATGCAAGCGGCGGTTTTGCATTGATGAGTTTCTTTTTTCTCTTTAAAAGAAAAAGAAACCAATATATAGCACTTGGCACCGCTTTGGTAATCGGCTGGGCTATGGGGACATATAAGATGATCATAGGGGATCACTTTTTAAGCCATACCGTTATCACAATGTTACTCGCTTGGCTTATAATACTCATTATTGCGCGCATTGTAAAAGTTGAAAAGGTTGAAAAACATGGATAATACACAAAAAATACTCATCGTTGAAGACAACAAGTCTCTCGCGAAACTCATAGCAAAAAAACTCTCGCTTGCTTTAGGTATGGAGGTTGATACAGCCTTCACTTTAGCGGAGGCAAAACTCTTTTTAAAAGGGTATAAATATTTCGTAACGGTTCTGGATGTAAACCTTCCTGATGCTCCCGATGGCGAAGTGATCGACTACGCTTTAAAGAACAAAAACCATGTGCTTGTATTAAGCGGAAATATCGATAAAGAGTTTCGACAAAAAATGCTTGAGAAGAACATCATCGATTATGTAAACAAAAGCGGTATGAATGACATAGAGTATATTATCAGTACTATTAAAAGGCTCCGTCAAAACCAGCAACATAAAATTTTAGTCGTAGATGATTCTCTCGTTTTTAGAAACCAGATGAAAAGCATGCTTGAAAATCATTTCTTTAATGTTATCACCGTAGCTCACGGTGAAGAAGCGCTAGGGATGCTCAACGCACATCCAGACATCTCTTTAGTGCTCACTGATTACAATATGCCTGTTATGAACGGTTTAGAGCTCACAAAAGAGATCAGAAAAACATACCCAAAAGATCAACTCTCTGTAGTAGCTTTATCGGGTAACGATTCCGATGACATCAATGCCCTTTTTCTAAAAAACGGTGCAAACGACTACATCAAAAAACCTTTCTCAAAAGAGGAGTTTTCATGCCGCATCACTAACTCGATCGAGGCACTGGAAAACATCCAGATGATAACGCAGTACTCAAACAGAGATCATCTCACAGGACTTTATAACAAACGCAATTTTTATAACTTAATGAATGAGTACCTGGAAGATATTCAAGAGGATGAGATAAAACTAGCCATTACCCTTATCGACATTGACAACTTTAAACACCTTAACGATACTTACGGTGCTGAACTGGGTGACAAAGTGCTTGTAGCTCTTGGTAATATCCTCCAAAGTGGAACAAATGCAAGTGATATCGTAGCACGTATAAGTGAAGAGGATTTTTGTGTAGTTTTAAAAGATATCGACAGAGATACTGCGGCAGACATCTACGAAGCGATCCGCTCAGAAGTTGAACTCGCTACTATTAAGATCGACAAAGAACAAACTATCAAATTTACTATTTCACTAGGTGCAACTCTTTACAATACGGATGAGAGTATTGAAGAGAACATAAACGAAGCAGATATGCTTCTCTATAAAGCGAAACATTCAGGCAAAAACCTTTTAGTCTTCGAGTAAAATCAACTCTCCAAATGGGATCTCACTCTCTTTTTGAGAGACCCATTTCACTTCATAGTTTGGTGCCTCTTTAGGAAAAATTCCCTCAAGATCGGTAAAATATAGCAGCAATTTCACCTCGTCTATATTTTGCTCGACAAACTCAAACACAGGGCGAAAGTCAGTGCCCCCACTTCCTATGAGTTTTACATCCAAAGGCTCTCCGCTGTAAAAAGTTTGATGGGAATGGATCATATCGTCACAAACAATAAGCTCTATCTCATAATTTTGCACATGCTCCATCAAAAAGTTCACTTCGCTTAAAAACTGATTTAGCAGCTCCTCGTCAACCGAACCGGAAGAGTCTATGGCAATAACAAGTTTGAAGGTATTTGAGATATTTGAAGGGAGATATATCCCCTGATAGAGCAGTTTTTTTGACGGTGGGAGCAGAGTGTAATCATCTCTGTAATATTTATCGATCGCATCTCTAAGCTCGTCGCGCCAGTTGATTTTCCCAAAACCGCTCATATCGAAAAAACGCTCGATAGATTCAGGAGCTTCACCGCTTTGAAACTTTTGCTCTAAAAGAGAGATAGCCTCTTCCGCCATCAACTGCTCTTGGAGTATCTCCTCTTGCAGTTCCTCTTGAGTTTGTTCCTGTTGCTGTTCTTGCTTTTGCTGATCATCTTTTTTTTCAATGTCGTCAGTATCATCCGCTTCATACTCTAGATCTTCATCATCACGCAAAATATCATCTTTTAACTCGGCATAGATCTCTTCGGCATACATCCCAGAAAAACGTTTTCTGTACTCTGCACCATAAGGCATATCCATCCCGTTTTCAAGAAGCATATCGTTGATCGCAATATCTGTCGCCATTCGCCACAACCAGCCGCTTCGCTCCCCTTTACGGTTCTCATGAGCCAAAGCTTTATGCATCGCACCGTTTGCCAAGATAAACTCTATCTCATTCAGTTCGAGATCTGAAAGGTAATCTTCACGGTACTCAATCTTTTTGCCATCAGACTTGAAACTCTCTATATCGTCATTTAGCTCTAGTGATATTTTTGCCGCCAGTGTCCCAAAATACGGGTACTCCACTAAGAGCTTCGCTTTTGCCTGTGAGATTTTCTCCTCTAAAGTCATTTTATCCCAACAGGTAAGAGAATTTTTGTACCCACTCTTTAAAAGGTGCAGAGTACTCCATCGTCAGACCGTTTCTCTGTAAGTCTTGAACAATCAGCACCGCAAACTCCCCTTTTAGATCAAGCGTGTATCTCAGCAGATTATCAAGCTTCTCGTTATCTTGCAGTACACCGCTCACCAGTGCCGAAGATAAAGAGTAAAGCACATCGATCTCTTCAGGATACTCAAAACTTTTCCCCTCCAAGATCTCGTTAATGTCAGGCAGCTTGTCCATCACTTTTACAAAGCTCAAAAAGCCCACCGCTACATCTTTGCCGATCGCACCGCTTAAAGTATCGAGTATCACATCACTACCTATTTCCGCTTTAAGTATCTTATCTACATACTCCCAGCTTCTCGGAGTGGCAAAACTTTTCGTGTCTTTTTTCGGGTCAAAAGTAAAAAGGTGTTCGTTTTTGTATGAGATGTAGGCAATTATGCTTGGCTCTATCTCGCTTTTATACGCCCACTCACGCCAGTCATCTACATCTACTTCAAGCTCAAAGTGCACAAATCTGTTTGCAAGAGGTGAAGGCATTTTATATGTCACCCCTCGATCACCCTCGCGGTTCCCCGCAGCTACAATCGCCCAGCCCTCAGGAAGTTCATACTCTCCGATCTTGCGATCGAGGATCAGCTGGTACGCTGAAGACTGAACAGCAGGAGGTGCTGAGTTTAACTCATCTAAAAAGAGTATCCCCTCCCCCTCTTTTGGTAAAAATGCAGGCGGTGCCCAAAGTGCAGTATGGCTCTCTTTGTCGTAAAAAGGAATCCCCTTTAGATCTGTAGGATCCATTAAAGCTAGACGCAGGTCGATAAACCCGACATCCTGAGTCTGTGCAATCTCTCTGACAATTGAAGATTTTCCGATCCCCGGAGCGCCCCAAAGAAAAGTAGGTACTTTTTTCTCGATCAAAGCCGTTAATGATTTTACTAAATTTGTCGCTTTCATAACCATCCTATATTTTCTGTCTGAATATGTTTTCCAAACGCTTCATTTGTTCTAACTGCACGCTCAAACCTGCTGTCTAACTGCATCTGGTAAAGCAGCTCAACTGGTGTATTTTCATTTTTTGCAAGTTCTAAGAGCACATCACTCTCACCCAGATCATAAAGTTTTGTTAATATCTCCTGCGGAGTGGAAATATTTTTTGCAAGAGAGAGATGATTTTCACTCTCTTCAAACGCACGCTCTAAAATCTCTTGAGGAGTAGAAGGGTTTTCTAAAATGTACCCTCTGTTCTTAGATGATTGTTGATAGAGTTCTTCTAAAAACTCCCCTTTTACACTGCTGTTTTTTGCAAGGTTTTCATCAACGCTCTCTTCAGACATATCAAGTAAACTTTGCTGCATCTCCTCAGTCAGAGTCGTGTTTTTTGCAAGTTGGTCTGCATAGTTTTCCAACAATCTAAATAGCTCATTATCAAGTGCTATATTTGCCGCTATTTTTTTCGCGATATTTGGTTCATCCAGCAAACTTTTTGCGATCATCTTATCGAGATTTACGTTAGAGTAGATCACCTCTAAAACCTCATCGTCACCCTCTTTTAAAAATCGTTTTAAAACCTTTTTAGGTGTATTTGGATGTGTCGCTAAAATGATTTTTATCTTCGGATGGAACTTGATAGGCTCTAGTTCGCTGATCGCTTCAAGTAACTCTTCATCTTTTGTTTGGGAGATCAGATGGATAAGTCCCGTTGTAGCAAACTGTACATTGTGATTACGCTCAATGTTTTCATAAAAACGCTCGATCAGTGCCGCCGTAATATCACGGTTATCATCGTTTTCAAAAAAATCTTCCCCGCCCCATTTGTAACTTTTCAAAAGTTTAAAAAAGAGCTGATCGCTTATGCACCCGTTTTGCAGGAAACTCTTCAGTCTATCACGATCATTTGAGAGCTTTAGGCTCATCAGAAGTACATTGTCATCGATCTCCTGAGCCAAAGCAGTTTCTAGTTCATCTATAGAGATAAACTCAAATTTTTTCATCTCATACAACTCATCTGAGAAGTTTTGCTCATAAGGAGTAAGCACTCTCCCCTCAATAATAAAACGAACATTTTCATCAAGCTCTTTAGTCAGCTCAATATTATGAGTTTTAAGTTGGGCGAGAAACTCCTCTTGGTTAAAGGCTCTCGGTTTTCCAAGCAATAAAACTGTTTGATCTTTCAAATTTTCTAAATTCATAACAGGATTATACAGCAGTTTTTTCCATACTTTTATATAAACTCATAAATAGTTGCTATAATTAAGAATTAAGACTTTTTGCAGAACTATACAAGGAAATATATGAAACTTTATGCACCGTGGGAAAAGACATTTCAAAAGGTAGCGACTCCGTTAGAGCATTTTATTCATGCACAGACCACTACGGGTATTATTCTTGTCTTTATGACAATAGTTGCACTGCTGCTGGCAAACACGCCCCTTTATGAATTTTATAAAGATGTTTTTCATCTCAAAATATCTTTCAATGTCAGCGACTGGAAACTCTCCCATACTATTCACCACTGGATCAACGACGGTCTGATGGCGATCTTCTTCTTTCTCATCGGTCTTGAGATAAAAAGAAATATCTTAGTAGGGGAGCTTTCAAACGTACGCGTAGCAATACTGCCGATTTTAGCTGCACTTGGCGGAATGGTAGTACCCGCTCTTATCTACATATATATAAACAACGGGCTTGCAAGTCAAAACGGCTGGGGAATCCCGATGGCCACAGATATCGCCTTTGCCATTAGTGCGCTCGTACTGCTAAACAAACGCGTATCGCCTTCACTTGTTACATTTCTAATTGCACTTGCCATAGTAGATGACTTGGGTGCCGTTGTGGTTATTGCCGTGTTTTACACAGAGCATATACACCTGCTTCCTCTAGTCCTTGCCGGAGCCAGCTTTCTTATAATGGTTGCATTTAACAGATTTGGAATCCATGCAGTACTTCCATATTTTCTTGTGGGTATGTTTCTATGGTTTTTCATGCTCGAATCAGGTGTACACGCTACAATCGCAGGTGTTATAGCGGCAATGGCGATTCCCTCAAAACCAAAGTACACTCCAGATGATTTTACCCACCATATGCAAAACAATCTAAACGAGTATGACAACTACCCTGTTGCGACAGACTACTCTTTACACGAGAAACAAAAAGCACTTCTTATCAATATGTCAGAGAAGATCGACTCGATCCAATCACCTTCTGCAAGACTAGAACAGGTGCTGCATCTACCAGTGAGTTTACTTGTTATTCCCCTTTTTGCCCTTGCAAATGCGGGTATCAGCATTAACTTTGCCGAAGTGGATGAAGCGTTGCTGCAGCCCATCTCTCTTGGGATTATTTTAGGGTTAGTGTTTGGTAAGGTTTTAGGGATAGCGGGAGTCTCTTACATCGCTACAAAACTGGGGATTGCTCAACTTCCTGACAACAGCTCTATGAGTCAGGTTTTTGGGGTTTCACTTCTGGGCGGAATAGGTTTTACTATGAGTATCTTCGTAGCCGAACTTGCTTTTTACGGTAATGCCTCTTACATCTTTCAAGCAAAAATAGCTATTTTAACTGCCTCGCTTTTAGCGGGTCTTGGCGGTTTCCTTTGGTTGCGTTTTATCGCACAAAAACCTCACCCCGATCGAAATGGAAACTAAGCAGTTCTGAGGGCTCTCTATAGAGCAGCGGGCTGTCAAGATCGACAAATTTGATCACATCTCTGTAATTAAATGCTAACTGCACAGCCGCATTGATAGAGATGGGACCTTCGATCATCGAGCCGAGCATACAAGTTATGTTATGCTCCCTTGCATACTCTAAAATCTTAATCGCCTGACTCACACCGCCGCACTTCATCAGTTTAATATTTATCATCTTTGCAATACCGTTTTGGTGGATATGTTTTGCATCCTCAAAACTAAATACCGCTTCATCTGCTAAGATCGGAATGGGTGAATTTTGCGAGATGTTTTTTAACCCTTCTAGATCTTTTGCTATTACAGGCTGTTCGATCAAAGCTATGGAGCTGAGTTCTTTTACCCCCTCAATATACTCCAAACTCTGCGCAACACTCCACGCCTGATTTGCATCTATGAGGAGTTGATGTTCTGGGAACTGCGCCGCCAAACTCTGCGTTACCTCTATGGCATGCTCTATATCTTTGCCGAGTTTTACTTTAAAGAGTTTTATCCCCCGCTCTTTTGCGATCTGAGCTTCATTTAACATCTCCTCTTTACTGCCAAGCGAGATCGTGATGTCCGTCTCTATAGGCTCATTATTGTTTATAGCCTCTTGGATAAAAAGTGCCATATCTAGTGCCGCTTTTGAAGAGGAGCCGATTGAAGAGGTGTGCAGAATATCTAAAGCTTCTGCTCTACCAAGCCCAAGAAGTGTTGGTGTCAGCTCTTTGATGTTTTGCTCGATGCTTTCTAAATCCTCTCCCGTAATCGCTTTGGTTGCAGGAGCTTCTCCAAAACTGCTAATACCGTCTGCAAACTCTACTTTTACACGAATAAACTCCGCATCATATACAGTTCTAAGAGCTGTTACAAACGGAGTTTTTAAAGGGATGCTCTCTCTTGTTGTTGTAATGCTTACTATCTTCATTGTGCCATCCCCACTAAAATATTTCCCACAAATAGACCTCCGAAAGTCCCTATGATGTAGCCCATGATCGCCATGAGCACTCCAACCCCTACAAGTTTTTTATCGTAAGTCGCGGCAAGAATTGGAGCCGAGGCTACACCGCCGATGTTGCTGAGTGATGCCACTGCGATCGAGAAAAGATCGAGTTTAAAAAGTTTCGCCCCTAGTGCCATTAACACAAAGTGGATAGCCAAAATTAGAAACCCTGCAAGAACGTACAATCCCACACTCCAAAAACTCTCGATCACCGCTTGCGAACCGATGAGAGCTACCAAGATGTAGAGCATTGTCGTTGCGATCTCACTTGAGCCTCCAACCTCTCTTAGTTTTGTAAAAGAGCCGAAGATCCCAAAAAGTGTAGCAAGTAGCACTATGGTTGTAGTGGAGTTTAAAATAGTAAACTGAGTTGCCAAAAGTTGAGTAACAAAAGAGACTACGATTGCAAGCAGAACCAAAAACCAGTAGCGCTTCGCACCGACTGTACATGAACATCCGATCCCATTCATAGTCACGACACTATCGTCCGCTTTGCTCCAACGGTTGAAGTAAGTTGCAAAGGGAGTTAAAAAGAGTAAAAATGCCACCCAGATCGTATAGTTCACACTGTCAACGACAAGCGCATACGCAAAAGCATCTTCACTCACACCAAGAGCCGAACCGACAGCTACCATATTTGCCGTACCGCCCATCCAGCTTCCCGCCAGTGCTCCAAAAGAGCTTGCGATCGTCTCATCGAATCCAAAAAGATACACCACTGCCATAAAACCGACTGCGATCGAGACCACCGCCAACAGATAAGCGATGAGAAGTTTACATCCCAGTTTTACAAAGTCTTTTAGATCAACTTGCAAGAGGATCAAAAAGAGCATTGCAGGGAGCAGATTTGTTTTTGCAAGTTTATAAATGTCGTGGATCGCATCGTTTTGTGCAAAGAGTTCCGTACTCGCCAAGAACATAGAAAAAGCGTAGATCATCACAACAGAGGGAAGAAAGGTGAAGACCTTGTGTTTTGACTTCTCTTCCAAAAAGTAAAATCCACTTGCCAAAATAGAAAGTGTAAGTAAATATACCAAAGGATTTTCGATCACGTGTTGCCCTACTTTTTTGCTATAAGTGTAGTGGATTTTGGATTTTATATAGATAAAATGAAAAAAACACCGAATGAACCATTTAAATTAATATTTTTAGTGTTTTTATATTTATCTTTCATCAAGACAAATACTATATAATATTTACTTTATTAATATTAGACTTAAATTCATTATAGGAAACATAAATTTGGAAAATCATATTTATAGGGACGTACTTAATTTGGATGACTTTAATTTGCAAGAATTAGACTTTTCTAGTACAAATTATATTAGTTACAAAGAGAATGGCATTCAATTTAAAAATCAGGACTTTAGTAATACAACTTTGAGAATAGACAAAAATTTTATCGATGAATGTAAGGAAGAAATCAGACAAAGGAGATTTTTAACAGGTGTTGACTTCATAATTGATATAGAATTTAAGAACTGTCATTTTTCTAATATCATAATTAAAGAAGAAATTATTAATGCAAATCTTTTATTTGACTATGATGAACAAAACACAAATCAAGAAATCGAAAAATTTATTCTTTTTGGTTGTACACTGAATGGAAAATTTTATATAAATAAACAATATTCAGGCAATAATAAAACTTTAACAATTAAGAGTTTAAAAATAGAGAATACTGTCTTTAAAAGTAACTTTAAACTTCATAAGACTGTTCTAAAAGAATTTAATATTGAAGACACAGACTTTGAAAAACATGCTGATTTTTTTAAAAGTATATTTCATCAAGGTACTCTAAAAAAAGATGATATAGAAAAAATTAATGATAATGATATTGGTTTCAAAGCTATCAATTTTAAAGGGTTAGCACTTTTTGGAGACACAGAATTCCATAAAAAACTTATTTTTAAATATGTAACATTTGAAAGTTTCAGTCATTTTAGAAAAGCAAAACTTTTTAAAGGTTTAGATTTAGATTATTCAAATATTCAAAATGAAATGAACTTTTTTGATGTAACTGAACTAGATAATTCTGAAGCTAAAAACAATACATCACAAGAAACCTTCAGAATAATAAAACACAACTTTACTAAAATAGGGAATACTATTGAAGCGAATAAATATCATGCTTTAGAACTAAAAAAAAGAAGAAATCAATTAAAGATATTGTCAGCTGATTTTTTTAACTATTTGGTATTCTTTTTTCATTGGATTAGTTCTAACCATTCTCAGTATTGGGTCTTACCAGTCTTGTGGATATTAGCTATAGGTTATTTAACATACTTAAGTCTAGACAGTTTTGTTTGTGCCAGATATGGATGTAGTAATAACTTAATAGATATGTTTAAATATATATCCATCATTAATTATGATGATTGTATAAAGAAAAATCCTATAATATTCATTCTAAATAAAGTTTTATTGGGATATTTTTATTATCAATTCATTGTATCTATTCGTAAAGATACACGGAAATAATATACTAAAAATTAAATAACACATTTATCCAAAACTAAATTTTAGACAAATTTTTCATAAAAGAGTATCATTAAATATTCCATTAAAAAGGGTACTCTTATAAAAAATTTCCCTTACCAAAATGTTAGATTTCCGCATAGCTAAAACAGGTATAATTACCCAACTAAAACATATAAATACCGCTTTCATAATTTTAAGGAGCAACAAATCAAAACCTATTTTCTAATAACTTTATGTGTCCTATTTTGGTCTGTAAACTTTGTACTGGGGAGATTTGTCAAAGACGATGTAACACCTATGGAATTAGCTTTTTTCAGATGGTTTTTTGTTTTTTTGATGGTGTCTCCGATCTTAATCATCAGACACGAAAAAATCATCCATTCTCTAAAACAAAATTTTACAATTCTAACAGTGCTGGCAATCCTTGGGATCACAACGTTTAATACCTTGTTGTACTACGGACTTACATTCACAACTTCCACAAATGCTCTGATCATAAACTCGACGGTTCCGATCTTAGTACTTGTTCTCTCCTTCTTTATTTTAAAACAAAAGATAAAGTTCTACCAAACTACGGGGATCGTACTATCAACCCTCGGTGTAATATTTTTAATACTCAAAGCTGACATTGCAAATATTTTGACTCTCGAATTTAATGAAGGGGATATTCTCATTATCATCACTTCACTATCGTGGGCTTTGTACTCTGTTTTACTCAAGTACAAACCAAAAGATCTCAATGATTTTGAGTATTTCTCTACAACCGTGGCAATCGGTTTAATAGTCTTGCTGCCGTTTTATCTCTATCAGGGATACTCGCTTCAACAAGAACTCGAAGTGTTGCAAAACAACTACCCAGTTTTTTTGTATGTCTCCATTTTTGCATCGATCTCATCTTACTATTTATGGCATTACGGCATAGAGAAAATAGGTGCATCAAAAACGGCACAGTTTACCCACCTTATGCCGATCTTCGGAATTATTTTAGCTTCGATCTTTTTAAAAGAGAGTTTACACTCCTACCATCTTTTGGGCGCTAGTCTAATAGCCTTTGGGATCTACTTATCTTTATTTTACAAAAACACCTAGTAATACTTTTAGACAAATTTTTCATAAAAGAGTATCATTAAATATTTTATTTAAAAGGGTACTCTTATGAAAACTCTCACATCGCTTCTACTTTTTTCATCTTTTTGTTTTGGCGCCACACTCTCTAACGAGCCTACAAACTCTTCACTCGTTGTTTACAACTCCAACCGTGCGCTCGTCCATGAGCAAAGAGATCTCAAACTAAGTCGCAACGACACCTTTATTGTCTACGACAATGTTGCAAACAGCATCAATACCGATTCTGTAAACATAAAACTTCCAAAAGGGGTAACTCTTTACTCACAGCAGTACCGTTACGATCAACTTTCCCTTAGAAAAATGTTGGATGCCCACATAGCTAAAGAGATAACGTTCAAAACAGATAAAGATAAAACCAAAAAAGCAACACTCCTCTCTGTAGAAGGCTCACGCGCTTTAGTTAGGACAAAACAAAACCAGATCATCCCCATAAAAGTTGAAAATATCATCTTCAAAGATATCCCAAACACACTGATCACAAAACCCTCACTTGTCTGGAATGTGAAAAGCTCTAAAAACATAAACGCCCCGATGGAGCTTGAGTACCTCATCTCCAACATTTCACTCACTAGCAACTACATCCTCAACATTAACAAAGAGACGGGAGATTTAAGCGGCTGGCTGAGTGTCAACAACCGTTCGGGAAAAGCGTTTCACGACACTTCACTCTCGTTTATCGCGGGTGATGTAAACTTTGTAAACAAGCCTCAACCCGTACGCTACAAAACTTTGGCCGCAGCCGAGATGGACACAAGCGTACAACACCAGTCATTTGAGGGGTACCATCACTACAATGTCCCTTTTAAAGTAGATCTGGCCAACAATGAAAAAACGCAGATCAAGTTTTTATCACTTGAAAATGTGAAGTTTCACAAAGAGTATGTAGCCCAGCTCTTTAACCCGCTACACCTCAAAGGGGAAACAAAACATGACGTGATCCAGCATGTAGTTGTACAAGAGCTTGATCAGCCGCTTCCAAAAGGGGTTGTAAGAGTTTACTCAAAACTAGAGGGGCAGAGTATCCTTTTAGGTGAGAGTTCAATTGCACATACTCCTAAAAATACACAGATAGATCTCGCCATCGGCAAAGAGTTTGACATTAAAGTGCTCCAAACACTGATCGAGCGACAAGAGAGAACACATCATTTAAATGCAAAAGTACAATACGCCATCACCAACAGCTCGGACAACCAAAAAACCGTAATAATCCGTGTTCCTTTTAGTAAAGATAAAAGCGCAAAAGTTTTTTCAAGGGAAAAATACAGTTATACTAAGGGAAATTTTGTTACATTTACCCTTACGATTCAAGCAAATACAACAAAAACATTTACAGCAGAATTTGAAAGAAAGAGATAATGGCAAAATATATAATACTAGATACGGAAACAACAGGGACAGACGAACTCGATAGAATAATTCAGCTAGGATACTTAGTACTAGGCGGCAAAGAGATAGAGGTTTATAACGAGTTTTGTTCAAGCGATATAGAGATCAAATACCCTGCAATGGAGGTTCACGGCATCACTCCCGAGATGATCGCAGGTAAACCGAGATGTACGGAGATGGGCTCGTACCAAAAACTGCTAGAGCTCAATACTCCAGATAACTACATGATCATCCACAACGCCCCTTTTGACATTGGAATGCTTCAAAAAGAGGGTTTTAATCTACAGATGAAACTGATCGATACTCTTCGTGTGGCTAAACACGTCTTTGAGGATGAAGAGGCACACAGACTTCAGTACTTCCGCTATAAAATGGGACTTTACAAACAGGAAAAACAAGAAGCGGATGCTTTAGGAATCGAAGTAAAAGCGCACGATGCGATCGGAGATGTTTTGGTACTAAAACTCTTTTTAACTGAACTTAGAAAAGCTGTTCAAGCAAAATTTCCAAACGAAAATCCTGTTGAGAAGATGGTAGCGCTTACAAAAGAGCCTATACTTGTAAAAGTGTTCCGTTTTGGAAAATACAGAGGGAGAATGCTTCAAGAGGTAGCCGCTGAAGATCCGCAGTATCTTCGCTGGATGCTAAAAAGTATGGAAAATCTTGATGAGGATATGAGATACTCTATTAATTTTTATCTAGGAGATTAACATGGTACGGAACTTTTTTGTTGGTATTGTTTTATTTTTCGTTTTTTTAACCGGATGTAGTACTAAAGAGCAAAGAGCGATACAAGTCGATCAGCCGATAAAACAAGACCTTCAAACAACAAAAGAGTTCAAAAAACCCTCTCTGCACGTAATCGCACCAAAAGGTGCAACAATCAAAATTCTCAATATTAAACCCAAATATTATGACGGCATCGAGCTTGATGCCGGAGACTATCTTGTAGAGGTAAGTAAAAAAGGGTATCAAAAAGTCACTAAGTGGCTTAAAATCGATAAGGCTACTACCTATAAAGTTGAGTTGCAAAAGAATCTCAACGTCTCTACATTTAACTGGAAGTATGACAACCAGCAGTTCTACACACTCTACGATAAAAAAACAGATCTTATCTGGGCATTCCCTACCCCATATGTTGACTATGTAGAGAAGTACCAGCCTAAAGAGTATCTTCCAAAAACCATCGGTGTTACATCGAAATGGCCCAAAATCAACAGGGCAAAATTCAACACACTGATCTATAGCGGTAACTTCAGAGAAAAAGGAGATTCTTATCTCTTTAGTAAAAACAACTCTATGGTTTTGTATCTCCAGTCAAAACGCGATTCACAAAAACAGGGTTACGATTCACTCTCACGCTTAACGCTTAACGGTCTTAATAACAGTTGGTCTATTCCTACACTGCAAGATCTACAGAGAAACAATCCGTTTAAAAAGTATCAGCAGTATTATCAGGTTGTTTGGAATAAAGGGAACATTGTCAAGATGAACCTGCCGCTGCTTTACAGTTACAGAGCAAAAGACGGGTACCTAACAAACGGTGCACTCGGTTACAAAAAAAATAAAAACCTCTACAACGGAGCTCAAAGCAGTTACATAAAACAACTGCCACACGCACAAGGGATCTCCCTTATCACTCCTGTACGCAAGAAAAGCTCTGATGTAGATGCCATTGTCTACGATAGTACACTTTCAATCGATGAGAAGTTTATGCAGCTTTATGCGCTTCTAGGCTCAACAACGAAAACAGCCAAAGCACTCTTAGGAGATCCAAAGTTCAAAGATATTGTGTACAATAAAAAAACAGGGAAGCTTGAAGCTACACTCTACTCAACTACAAACAATTTTCATAAAAAGATCTCTCTAAAAACAAAACAAAAAAACTTTTTAGATCTAAAAGAAAAACTGTTAGAAGAGCGCCTTGTTCCGGTGATAAAACTGTCTGTAAAAAAGGGTCATTTACGCTATAAATCTTTTACACTGCAACCTAACCGCGTGCAAGAGATAGAGGCTTATAGAGAAGCTAAACGCTCAGAAAATATCAACTTCTACAGAGAGTACATAAAACGCTATCCAAAAGCTCCAGAAGCTAAAAAACTAAAAACGCTGATCGAGAAAGAGTATAAAAATAAATATACCTCTTTATAATGAGAAGAGTATAAAAAACACCAATGCGATCAAAGCACTTAACAGCGCATAGGGAAGTTGTGTATTGACGTGTTCAACAACATCACACCCGCTTGCAAGCGAGGAGATGATCGTAGTATCCGAAATGGGTGAACAGTGATCTCCAAAAACCCCGCCACTTATAACTGCACCTATAACCAAAGCCACGTCTCCGTCAAGTGCTACAGCCATAGGGACTGCGATCGGGATCATAATAGAAAACGTCCCCCAGCTTGTCCCAGTTGAGAAAGCGATAATCCCGCTGAGTACAAAGATCACAGCTGCGAGTAACGATATACTGATATTTTCACTTGCAAAAGAGGCAAGATAGATACCCGTTTTTAGATCACTTGTCACCTCGCCTATTCCAAATGCAAACAGAAGTACCATGGCAATCGGAAACAGTTTTTTCCCTCCAATATAAGAGGCTCTGAGATAGTGTTTAAAACTCATCTTTTGAAGTACGACATAAAGCAGCAACATAAACACCATAGTTGAGATGGTAGTATAAAAAATGGAACTAGAACCGCTCCCTTTTAAAATGTTGCCATCCCCCGTGAGATATAAAAAGCCAAATACCGAGAACACCAAGAACAAAATCGGCAAAAGCATATTCCACACACTTGCACCGCTTGTAGATATGTGTGCAGTGCTTGGTTTATATACTTGCGATGCTTCCATCCTTTTTGTATAAAGTCCAAACCAGATCACTACAAAAGTTACGATCAGTGCGCTGATAGAATAGAAGTTAAACACCACTGCATGGATCAAAAGTGAAACGCTGTCACCTGCGATGATGCCGCTTTCAACTTGTGTCATAATAAGCCCTAAAAGCAAAGCACCCCAGCCGTTAAAAAGTATAAGCGAGCTAATGGGTGCAGATGTTGAATCGCATACATATGCCAGCTTTGCACGGCTCACCTTTTCTCTGTCACACAAAGGTTTTCCTACCGCACCGGCTATAAGTGATGTTATAGAGGATTCTATAAAAATGACAACCCCTATAATATAACTTATCATCAAGGCCGATCGAGGGGAGTTTACTATGGAGCGTTTCTCCGTCATATACTTTACAAAAGAGGCAATTGCCCCTGAGCGCTCAAGTATCTCCATAATACTTCCCACAAGGATTGCAAACCCTAAAGTTTTAAGTATCCACCCTTTTGAGAGTAGAGTAATAAAAAGTGTCGCAACCCCACTAAAAGTTGTAACGATAGAGAAGTCGTTTATAATAAATACACCTAAGAAGATCGCACCAAACAAAGAGAGAAGAACATTCTTTGTGTAAAGTGCTAAAAAAATTGCTACAAGAGGGGGGATAATTGATAGGATTGAAGGTTCTATATAACTATCCTAAAACTCTATCTCAAAAAGCATGATCCCGTTACGACCGAATGTTTCTCTATAACTTTCACACTCTTTTTGCTCGATGAATTTAAATCCGAGTTTTTTGTAAAAAAGTTCAGTTTCAAGCGAACCGATCTCTATAATAGTCTGTGCTCTTCTATACCCTTTAAGGCGTGCAGTTAAAAGTGACTTTTGCATTAAAGACTTTAAAACCCCCACATCTACAAAACCGTCTAACTCTTCCATAAAGTCAAACATCAATGTACTTTTTCTTACATCGAAATGACAATCGTAAAAAGCTTCTAAAATAGTATTTGCATCTTCGCAACATCCTATCTCTTGTAAAGCTTTTATAAATGTATCTTTATTAGATATTCTGGGTTCATAACTACAGAGTGTCCCTACGCTTTTCCCATCTATTTGAGCTATTAGGAAATTTTTATAATGGCAATGACTTTTCGACTCCGTTTGTGTAAGTTGTTCCAGTTTACCCAGTATTTCATCTGCAGGTTTCATCTCAAACAAGAAGTCAAAAAGACCCGTCTTTTTACCTGCACGAGAACTTTTCAATATCATTTGAGCAAGGAACTTTACATCATCAACTGTAGCTTGTTTTATCTGTATACCCATCATATTTTCCAATTTTATTTAAATCAAAACTTTCTAATAGTACCATACTTTATGATAAAAGTTTTCTTAATTGTTATAAGTTTCTGTTCACTACTGTTTTCCTCATCCCAAATACTCCTTGTAGTTGCCGATGATTTCAATGCTTCAAAGGCGCAGCTTAGGGCTTATGAAGATGATAAACTGGTCTTTAAAAACATAGATGTTAACCTTGGAAAGAATGGTTTGGGTTGGGGACTGGGAATTATCACAATTCCCCATAAAAGTGATGAACCGATAAAAATAGAGGGTGATAAGAAAGCCCCGGCAGGTATTTTTAAACTCGGTTCTGCATTTGGCTACGAGAAAAACCTTTCTCTAAATCTTCCGTATCTTTATGCGGATGAAAACCTAATTTGTGTCGATGATAGCGATTCAAACTATTACAATAGATTTTTAAACTTCAAAGATGGGGTCAAAAGTTTTGAGTATATGAAGCGTAAAGACAATCAATACAAATACGGGATAGTTGTCCTTCATAACAACGAGCAGCTAAAAAAAAGAGGTTCTTGTATATTTATCCATATAGAAAAAGCAAAAGATGCACCAACGGTTGGATGTACATCAATGAATGAAAATAAGCTGTTAAAAGTTATGAAGTGGTTAGATAAGGATAAAAATCCGATACTTATACAAGTACCGAAAGTTTATCTAGAAGAGGTTTATAAACTCTATCCTGAGCTAAAAGAGGATTATTAATCCTCCTCTTTGCTCATTTTGTCTTTTGCTTCGATTCCCATTAGTCCTAGACCAGTTTTGATACTAAGAGCTACTACTGAGAGAAGTTTAAGAAGTTTTGCTTCATCTTCAGTTCCAATGATGCGAACATCATAGTAGAACTTGTGAAGTGATGCTGCAAGTGCTTTTAAATAATCCGGCAGTTTTTGTATCTGACGAGAATTAAAGGCATCTTCGATCACCTCAGGTAAAAGCAGTGCATCAAAAAGAAGTGTATCTGCATTTTCACCTAAATTTTTCAGACTTGCATTCGCAATATCTTCAGCTGAAACTTCCGCTTTTTCTAATAGCGTTTTGATTCTGGCATGAGCATATTGGATATAAAAGATAGGGTTTGAACTATCTTGCTTTTTGAATTCGCTTAAGTCAAATTCTAAAGCCGTATCACTTTTCTTGCTTGCGAAGATAAATCTCAGTGCATCGGCACCAATCTCTTCAACGATATCGCTCATAAGTATTACGTTACCTGCACGTTTACTCATCTTGTACGGCTCACCGTCTTTAAGTAGACTTACCATTTGAGAAAGTAATACTTCAAGTTTTTCACTATCGTATCCAAGATATTCAATTGCAGATTTTACACGTGCAATATATCCGTGGTGATCAGCTCCCCAGATATTGATATAGTGCTCATATCCACGCTCAAATTTTTGGTTGTGGTACACAATATCTCCGGCAAGATAAGTTGGGCGTCCGTCTTCACGAACTACAACTCTATCTTTCTCATCACCTTTAGCTTCTGATGCGATCCATGTTTTACCATCTTTTTCGTAAACACCTTCGCCCATCTTAGCCATTACTCTGTCCCAGTCATCATAAAGTGTTGACTCGTATACAAAAGTATCGAATTTGATGTTAGTATCGCCAAGGTCTGCTACGATGATCTTCATAACTTCATCTTTAGCCCACATTGCAAGCTCTTTTTGACGTGATTCATCCGTAAAGATTTCACGACCAAACTTCGCTTCTGCACCGTTAGCTAAACCTTCTAAATACTCTCCGCGATAATACGCTTCAGGGTACTCGACATCTTCACCTAAAAGGTTTTCTCTAGCATAAAGCTGAATAGAAAGACCAAGTAAATCTATCTGATTTCCGGCATCGTTAACATAGTACTCGGCAGTAATGTCATAACCAAGGTGTTTTGCAAGACGGTACAAAGTATCGCCATATACGGCACCACGAGCATGACCAATGTGTAATGGACCCGTAGGATTAGCCGATACGAACTCTAAAAGTACCTTTTGGTTTTTCTCTTGAGTTGCAAATTCACTCGGATTTTCAAGTGCCCATGATGCATACTCAGCTAAAAAGTTTTCACTTAAACGGAAGTTTAAGTACCCTTTTACAGATTCTACTGCACTAAACTCATCATGCTCTTCAAATGAAGTTGCCAGATCTTCTGCGATCATCATTGGAGATTTTCTAAGTTCTTTTGCTAATGAAAAAGCTATTGGAGTTGCAAAATGACCAAAAGAGCGGTCACGCGGTTTTTCTAAAACAACTTCACGACCAAGTTTGTCGCGAAGTATCTGTGATACACGTTGCTTCAAGGCTGTTACGCTTGTGTAGTATTTTTTGGAGCTTCTTCAGTTTTAGATGCTACTTCAGTAGTATCACCTTCAACTTTTTTAGGCTCGTTAGATGCTACTTCTTCGTTCACATCTTTCATCTCGTCTTTAAAGTTTTTAATACCTTTTCCTAAACCTTTAGCTAAATCAGGTATTTTTTTAGCTCCAAATAAAAGTACGATAATTCCAAATATCAGTAGTAACTCTGTTCCACTTGGCATACCCATAGTAATATCCTTTATAATTTTAAGTGCGTGATTATATCACTGTTTTTCTGTATCTTCTCTTATCAGTTCAAATTATATAATGAACTGTTAAATATCTTCCCATTTTTGGACAAATTCATTAATCTCTTCATTTGCCTCTTTAAATCTTGCAGTTTTTGCAATCAGTAACAGTTTTTCTGCCGCTACTTTGAGATCATCGTTAATAAGAAGATAATCGTACTCACTTACACGCTGAATCTCTTTTTTTGCCATCTTAATACGGCGTTCAATCACTTCCTCTTCGTCTGTTGAACGGTTACGAAGTCTTTTTTCAAGTTCACTCAAAGTCGGCGGTGTAATAAATACAGATGTCGTGATGTCACCTAGACGGTTATTTACCGCAGTATTTCCCTGTACATCTATATCGAAAATTACTAATTTTCCTTCTGAGAGTGCTTTTTTTACAGGTTTTAAAGAAGTTCCGTAGTAGTTTCCGTGTACTACTGCATACTCTAAAAAGTTATCCTCTTCGATATCTTTTTTGAACTCCTCTTCATCTACGAAATGGTAATGAACACCATCCTCTTCCCCTTCTCTCATTGGACGAGTAGTTGTTGAGATCGAAAAATAACAATTTCCCAACTCATCAAAGATCTCATTGATCAAAGAACTTTTTCCAGCACCGCTTGGTCCTGAAAGTACTAACACCGCACCGTTTATACTACTCATTTACCCTCACCTAATGTTATATTTATACTAATTTTCATCCCCTTCATAGAAGCAGCAACATCTTTGTCTGTCAAAGCTTTTAGAAGTGTTTTAAGTGCTTCAACTCCGTCGTTCTCATCTTCAGAAACTTCTTCTTCAGAACTCATCTCTTCAATTAGCTCTTCACCTAGATCCGCTTCCTCTGAACTCTCTTGCTGTAGTTCCTCTACAACTTCCTCTTCTTCAGGGATAATCTCTTCGATCTCTTCACCAAGTGCAAGTTTTAGATCCTGACTTGATAAAGTGTCAATATCTAGTTCTATTTCACTCTCTAGTTCTTCAGGAGTTAACTGGCTTACCGCATTTTCAATTTGTGCCGAGATATCTTCATCACTCTCTGAACTCTCTTCTAGCTCTTCGCCTAATTCAGATTCCTCATCTAGTTCTTCTTCAAAAGACTCATCTTCAAGATCATCAAATTCAGTGCCCTCTAGTGTAGTATCTTCTAACTCTTCAAAACTTTCTTCTACAGGCTCTTCTTCAGTAGACTCTGCCACTTCATTCACTAATGCATCAAGGTCAAAATCCTCTTCCGACTCTTCAGCTTCTTCAGCTTGAGCAGTAAGCTCCTCTTCCAGGCTTTCAAGTTCATCCGGAAGTTCAAGTTCTTCATCAAAATCAGATTCTGCAACCTCTTGCTCTTGAGGTTCCTCTTCTTCAAGAGCTTCTTCATCCTCTTCAATGCCCGATAACTCTGCTAAATCATCGATCATCTCATCCTCAAGCTCATCAAGTGTCTCCTCTTCGCTGAGTTCTTCTTCCTCTTGAGGTTGTTCTTCTTCTAGTTCATCAAACCCTTCTAAGTCATCAAGATCAAAATCTTCATCCTCTAACTCTTCCGAACTCTCTTCTAAAGACTCTTCTTCATTAGATTCTGCCACTTCATTCACTAATGCATCAAGGTCAAAATCCTCTTCTGAGTCTTCATCTTCTACTGCAGCAGGTGCTTCATCTAAACTTTCAAGCTCATCCGGAAGTTCAAGGTCATCATCCAGTGCAGACTCTGATTCTAAAGCTTCATCTAAGAGCTCTTCTTCAGGAAGTTCCAGCTCCCCTTCTACTGAAAAGTTATCGTCTAGTTCATCTAGTTCTGAATCTTCATCTAACTCAGATTCCTCTTCCCCGAATCCATCTACTAAATCATCAAGATCAAAGTCATCTTCTGAACTCTCTAGCTCATCTGCATCTTCCTCTGTAGTTGACAATTCGTCAAGATCTTCTAAATCTTCATCAAGCTCTAAAGAGTCATCTATCTCAAAGTCATCTTCCGCTTCATCCAATAAATCTTTTACTTTTTGCGCCTCTTCAGAATCTAAAACACTCTCACCGCTTAAAGTATCATCTTCGTGGATTAAAAGTTCATCTTCAAGGTCAGGGAGTTCTCCGTCAAGATCAGGAAGTTCATCGTCCAGGTCTAGTTCTTCATCCAATTCAAAATCACTATCGAGATTTACAGGATCAAGTGCGATTCCTTCATCGTTAATAAGATCATCATCTATCTCTTCAACATCTGCATTTGCGATCTCTTTGCCAAGTACTGCAAAAAGCTCCACTAAGTCTGTAGGTAAAAAAGGCTTTTTCAGTGTAGTAGTAAAACCATTTACGCTTTGAGCATCTCTTGATACTATATAAAGTGATTTAGAAAAGGTGGTTTTAGCATTTATCTCTTCTAAAAGCTCTTCAGTGTATTTTGTGTCGTCAACAACAAGTAAATCATAATCTTTCGATGGTTCAATCTCATCTAGGCTCCCTACAACATCAAGTTCATCGGATGTTTTTTGGGCACTTAATGTAACTAATTTAGTAACAACTGGATTATCATTTAAAAGTAAGATTTTCACTTGTTTTTCCTTCGACATTATTCTCTGATTATATCAACATCAATAATCACTGTATTGTATCAAAAAAAACTAAAAAAACATCTCTAAGGTATTAAAAGCCTCTTGCATCTGCCCTTTAACGATCAACATTGTTGCAGTGATCGTTGCTATAAGAACAACAAATGCAACCATGATCTTTATCGGGAAACCGATAACAAGTAAGTTGAACTGCGGCATCGTTTTCATAAGCATCCCAAAAATCACATCTGCCAACCATGATAAAGCGATGATCGGAAAAGCTATCATAAAGCCTACTAAAAACATATTTGAAGTGGCATGGAGTGTATAGTTAAAAAAGTCTTCACTCATTAAAAAGCCGCCTAAAGGGACACTTTGCAGCGAAGCATCTACAAACAGAAGTACCCAATGATGCAGATTTAAAGTAAAAAGTACCATTAAAGCGATCAGGGACAGAAACTGTGAGATGATAGGCATAGAAACACCCGTTTGCGGATCGATTGCACTCGCAAGTGAAAAACCCATCATATAGGATATCTGCCCACCCGCAAAGGTGATAACATGATATGCAAGTTGTAACACAACCCCTATCGCTAATCCAAAGATAAACTCACTCAGTATCGCTAATACTATGGTAGGAATATCAATAGAGATTTGCAACGGCGGCATAGAGGAATAAAATACTATCGTAAAGAAAAAAGCGATTGCGGCTTTGATAGTGATGGGAATATTTTGATGGGAAAAGATAGGTACAGCTAAAAACAGTGCTGCAAAACGGAAAAACAGGAGTAAAAATCCAACTACGTTATGATCGTTAAATATTACTGCCCACTGCATACTATTTTTCTCTTTTTAGCTCTTTGTCTTCTAACCGGTATACTTTATCGCACAACTGTGCAAGCCCCGTATCGTGCGTAACTAAAACCATACCGGCATCGTTTGCTTCACAATATTCAAAAAACAACTCCATCACCTCATGGGCAGTTTTATTATCCAGATTCCCAGTCGGTTCATCTGCGAAAATAATTTGTGGTTTTTTTGTTAGTACCCTTGCGATCGAAACACGTTGTTGCTGACCGCCGGAAAGCTCTGTAACTTTTTGTTTTATACAATGCTCAATATCGAGTCTTTTTAACAACTCTTCATCTATGGGCTGCTGGGATAATATCTCTGCAACCTCTAAATTTTCATACGCTGAAAAACCGCGGAAAAGATAATGAGACTGAAATACAAGTCCAATTTTATCTCTTTTGATCTCTGCCAGCTTACTTTTAGAGAGATTGTAAATATCTTCTCCAAAAAGTTTCACGCTGCCACTTTGAGGTTTTAATAATGATGAGATGATATGTAAAAGTGTCGACTTTCCACTTCCGCTTAAACCGATGATAGCTATACGCTCTTTTTTATTTAAAGAGAATGTTACATCATCAAAAAGTTTATAATCAAATGAGTGAGAAAGGTTGTTTGCTTCTAAAATTTCCATAAAAAGATTATAGTAAAAAGTTACTAAATTAATCTTGTGGAGTACAAAATATCTTTTGGCAACCTTTTTTTGAGTGTTTATCGAGTTTGAATAGATAAAATTTTTCGATCATCTTTTTCATTACATATGCAGGGAAACCGTGCAAATAAAAACCAAAAACCTTTCCACAAGCGTAGCGTCTTCCTAAAGCGATAAGTATTCCTCTTTGTCTCACTTTATGTTTTACTAACTTCTTCTCAGTTACTTTTCTCATAATATTTTTTGCTGCACATCTACCCATCTGTTCTGCTATATCTGCCGTAGGGGGTAAACGGTTTTGATTTTTATCATATATTGTTGTGCAGTCTCCAACAACAAATACATCTTCATAATCGATACTTTGAAGATACTCATTAGTCTCCAAATAGCCTTGTTGATTTTTCGATAATTTCAGATTAAAAATAAGCCCGTTTGGCTCAATACCACCTGCAAATATCATAAAATCCATCTCGATCTCTTCACCGTTAGTCAGCGATACTGTTGTTGGTGTCAAACTTTGCACTTTAGCATTTTTCTTAATTGTAACATCAAGTTTGTTGAGATGTTCTTCAGAAAATTTTGCAAGTTTTTCATCTAAACCTTTTAATACATGTTCCGATGAATTAACCAGTATAATATTGAGCTTTCTACATAGAAAGTGGTTGTTTTTATAAAATTCTTGTGCAAATGATGCCATTTGTGCAGAGATCTCCACACCGCTTAAACCTCCACCTGCAATTACAATATTTAGAGGTTTACAGTAAGTTCCCTCTTGATCGATCTTTTGAAAAAGACTCATCTCAAACTTTTGCTTAAAGTACATAGCTCTGTGGAGGGATTTAACACCGTATGCATACTCTCTTAAACCAACGATATTTGAAAAGAATTTTGTTCTAGCCCCTACTGCAATTATCAGATAGTCATAGTTAATTCTTTTTCGATCAGATATAACTTTTTTATTTTTAAAGTCAACACTCTTTATCTCTTCTTTTAAAAAAGTGACATTTTGATCAAATCCCATACAGTAAGTAAAAAGATCTACACTCACTTGGGCAAAATCATGTTCATTCGCGATTAGATCATACACATCCGTCTGCATAAAATGGTACGCTTTTTTATCAATAAGTACGATCTCGTTATCTTGGTCTTTGGCGAGTTTTTTTAATGCATTGAGTCCGGCATAACCGCCACCGATGATCACGATTTTATTTTTTTGATCTTTTTGCATAAAAAGATTATAGCATGTTAAAAGGAATTTATATAAGGAATATTAATATGTAAGGAGGGGTGGGAAAAGGGTAAGTACCCTTAGCTCTATATTGAGCTCCCGTGAACATTTTTCTTAGAAAAATGTTCGATACGCACAAACTAAGGGCATTAACCCATTTGTGCAGCTACTTCAGCTGCGAAGTCATCTTCAACTTTCTCGATACCTTCACCCACTTCAAGACGGATAAAGTCAACGATCTCAGCAGTACCGCCAAGAGCTTTAGCAGCAGCTTCAACAGCCTCTGCTACTGTTTTTTTATCGTCAAGTACGTAAGTTTGGTCAAGTAAAGCTTGCTCTTTATCTAAAGTAGTGTTGTCATCAACAAAACGAGCTAAAGAACCAGGGATAATTTTGTCCCAGATTTTTTCAGGTTTCCCTTGAGCTGCAAGATCAGCTTTGATATCTTCTTCAGCTTTTTTCATAATTTCGTCAGTTAATTGCATCATAGAAACGAATGATGGAACGTTTTTAAGTGTTTTACCTAAACGTGCTAACTCTTCGTTTTCTTTTTTAATAGCTTCGATACGACCTTTAGTTTCAGACTCAACGAATTCAGAAGTGAAATCTTTGTAGCTTAAAACTTGTGGTTTCATAGCAGATGCGTGCATTGCAACTTGCTTAAGTACGTCTTTCATACCTTCAGCAGTTTTTGCAGAGTCACATTTAGCTTTTACGATTACAGCGATACGGTTGTTAGAGTGAACGTAAGCGTTCATTGCAACTGTATCATCTTCAGCTTCTAAAGTACCGAAACGACGAAGTTCGATCTTCTCACCGATTTTTGCAACTGTTTCAGTGAAGTATGAACCGAATTCAGTTCCCATTACACCAGCAACATCGCTTGGGTTAGTGTTGAATACTTCTTCAGTAGTTTTAAGAACTAAATCTTTGAAACCTTCATTTTGAGCAACGAAGTCAGTTTCAGAGTTGATTTCAACAACTGTAGCTTTAGATAAATCATCAGCAATTTTAAGACCTACAAGACCTTCAGCTGCTACTCTATCAGCTTTTTTAGCTGCTTTAGCGATACCTCTTTCTTTTAAAAGCTCTTTCGCTTTTTCGATATCTCCGTCAGCTTCAACTAAAACTTTTTTACAATCCATCATTGGAGCGTCAGTTGCAGTTCTGAGCTCCTTAACCATTGCTGCTGTAATTGCTGCCATAATTATGCTTCCTCTGTAGTTTCTACTGCTTCTGTAGCTTCAGTTGCAGTTTCTTCAGATGCTTCCTCAGTTGAGTTATCAGCACCACCTTCTGCTAAAGCTTTCCCTTCGTTGATAGCAGCAGCCATCTCACGACAGAAAAGTTGAATAGAACGGATAGCATCATCATTACCTGGAATTGGGTAAGTGATAAGGTCTGGATCACAGTTAGTATCTAGTGGAGCTACAACTGGGATTCCAAGTCTTTTTGCTTCAAGAACTGCTGTGTGCTCTTTTGCAGCATCGATAATGAAAAGCATATCTGGAAGTTTTTTCATATCACGGATACCACCGAAATACATCTCTAATTTCTCTTTAGTTCTAGAAAGCATTAAAGCTTCTTTTTTAGTTAAAAGATCAATTTGACCGTTTTCTTGCATCTCAGTAATTACGTCAAGTTTACGGATAGATTTTTGAATAGTTGGGAAGTTAGTAAGCATACCACCTAACCATCTGTTATCTACGTAAGGCATACCACAAGAAAGTGCAGCTTCTCTTACAGAGTTACGAGCTTGTTTTTTTGTACCAACGAAAAGTACTGTATTACCTTCTGCAGCAGCATCTACTACGATTTGGTAAGTGTTACGGAAGTAACGTAAAGTTTTTTGTAAATCTAGGATATAGATATTTTTACGAACACCGAAAATGAATTTTTTCATTTTTGGATTCCAACGACGAGTTTGGTGACCGAAGTGTACACCACATTCTAATAGGTCTTTCATAGTTACCATATAAGGTCCTTTAAAGGCTTCTTTTGCGAGCCAGAATTTATGTTAGTTTGCTTTGGAAAATGTCGAACGATGGCTCTTATGTTTGAAGAGGTCGCACTAACTTTTTTGACATTACCTGTTAATATTTTCAACCACTAGGGAGGAAAAATCGGCGAATTATACTGAAATTATGTTTAAGTTAAGCTTTTCTGAATAAGACTTTTTCATATTATATTTTTATCACAGAGTTTAAAAAAAGATTTATATATATTAATGTATAGTAACGGAATTAATGCAGAAAGTATTAATAAATGTAATACGAAAAGGGAAGAGATGAATAAGCCTTTATTATTATCATTGGTCGCTTCAGCTACTATTATGGGGAGTAGTTTATCAGCAGATACAATGTATGATCGATTTGAAGCGATGGAACTTAAAATGCAGACAATGCAAAAAGAGTTAGATGAGCTAAGAGCTAAAAAGTCAGTATCAAAGGATGAAGAAGCAGATGATGAAGAAGCAACTGCAGACTCAGAAGATGATGAAGAAAAAGTAGCCAGTGCAGAGTCTGATGATGAAGAGGACGATGAAGAGGAAGATAGCATTGAGGATCAAATAGCAGAGATCCAAGAGAACATTACAGAACTCAACAAAGCTACTAACGGTAGTCATCTCAAATTCGGTGTAGATTACAGATTCGCACTTGAAAATCTAAACTATAAAATGGCAGATGGAAGCGAAGCTAAAAACGATGCCTTTATGACAAACAGATTTTGGCTAAACATGGACTGGGCGGCTACGAAAAATCTAAGCTTCCACGGTCAACTGGCTTACAACAAAGCTTTTGGTGCAAGAAGTGGCTGGAATAATAATCAAGCCGGATTTGAAACATTTGACTGGATTACTAATGAGAATGCATACGATGATGTACTTCGTGTAAAAAATGCATACTTTCTATATACTAATAATGAGTTTATCGGAGCAGATATCCCTTGGACATTTAGTATAGGTCGCCGTCCGTCTACAAACGGTCACCTTATAAATTTAAGAGATGATGACCGTGCAGCATCTCCTCAAGGGCACACTATCAATGTTGAATTTGATGGTTTAAGTGCAAAATTCGGACTTGAAAATATTACAGGCGTAAACGGTATGTATGTTAAGTTCTGTGCAGGACGTGGTGGAAGTAACGCAGCTCCTAAGTTTTTCTCGGTAAATCCAACAACGTATCAACCTGTTCCAAATGCTCCATATGCTACAAATCCAGGGGATATAGCAGATATTGATTTAGCCGGTTTAATCTTTAGAGTCTATAGCAATGGACAATATACTTTTGATACACAGTTTTACTATGCTAATAATTTAATTGATGCTGATATTGACAGTACTACTGGTGTCATGTCAGGAATGAAAACTGTTGGAGGCCTTTATAGCGGGACTGCTAGTTTTATGGTTAACGGTATCGGTGAAGGGTATAGTGATTACCTTGATGATACTATTTTCTTTGCAAGTGCTGCTATGACTAAAACTGATCCAAAACAAGATGCAAGTATGCTTGGTGCTCCTATTGGGGAAAGCAGAACTGGTTACTCTTACTGGGTAGGTTTACAAATGCCTTCACTCTTTACTGAAGATGGAAAATGGGGTCTTGAGTATAACCACGGTACAAAATACTGGAGAAGTATTACATACTCTGAAGATACAAATATAGGTTCAAAAGTTGCTGCCCGCGGTAATGCATATGAAGTATATTTCACAGAGTATTTAGTAGAAGATATCTTATCTATGCAGATTCGCTATACATATATTGATTATGATTTTACTGGAAGTAATTATTTCTTTGGAGAGACAACAGGTACGCCATATAAGATTTCAGAACTTACTGGTACTGATGCTGCTGTCAATGTTGACAAAGCACAAGATATCCGTTTTTATATCAGATATAAATTCTAAAAAACAAACTAGACATCTTGTCTAGTTTTAATACTCTTAGCTCAAGCTAAGAGTGTTAAGCTTGTAATTCTACGAGCTTCTCTTTTACAGCTTCAACATGCCCTTTTACACGAACTTTATCCCAAACAGCTTGAACAACACCTTTAGGATCGATTATAAAAGTTGAACGGACAATTCCCATATATTCACGGCCGTAATTTTTCTTAAGCTGCCAAACACCGTACTCTTGCATCATATCTGTTGATTCATCACTTAGTAGTGTAATGCTAAGATTTTGTTTTTCAATAAAGTTACGGTGACGTTTTGTACTGTCTGCACTTACACCTAAAATAATAGCATCCATATCTCCAAACTGAGGCTCCGCTTCAGTAAACTCACACGCTTCAGTCGTACAACCAGGAGTTGAATCTTTTGGATAAAAATAAAGTACTATCCATTTTCCTTTGAGATCACGTAAACAGATCTCCACATCATCCTGATTCGGTAAACAAAATTCCGGTGCGTTTGCGCCAACTTCAATCATATATTTTCTCCTTTATATAAATAGTGATATATACACCCAGATACCTGTCATAGATGTAAAAATAATACCTAAAAAACTTTTAATAGCCATCAGTTTATGAGTTTTAGACATCTCTCCGGGTATTACATCGTTTTTAAACCATTTGTTTGCTTTTATAATTGTAAGTGTCCAGTAAGCGAAAGTAGCAACTGCAATAGAAATATGAAAAACTAAAACAAAAAGTGCATATGTATAATTTACTTCAGTATCAGATGCAAAAGTGGTAAATCCCCCACCGATTCTTACACCATATTCAAAATATATAACAACGATTACAGAAACTACATAGATCAAATTTTGTGCAAAAGCATGCATTTTATAATTGCTTTTTTTTGCAAACAAAATAGCACCGAAAATCAATAACGGTAAAACTGCTACTATTAACGTAACAACATCCATAAAAAGCGGTGCTCTTGTACCAAAAAATCCACTTGAGAACATATAGTCCATTTTTAAACCCTTTTTGTTTTGATTTTATAATATATGAAAGCAAATATTATAACTAAAATAACTACAGAGAAAGTTATTTGTTTGAGATACTGATCTATCAGCTCTTGATTTTCACCTATGAAGTACCCTAAAAATATAAGAACCAATGACCACAGTCCTGCACCCAAAGCAGTATATATTGAAAACTTTACAATATCCATATGCGCTAAACCTGCAGGGATCGAGATAAGTTGACGAACGGCAGGAATGAGTCGCCCCGTAAAAGTTGAAATAGCACCGTGCTTTGTAAAAAAGCTGTCCATTTTAGCAAGTGTCTCTTTAGATATGAAAAAATATTTTCCATATTTTTTTAAAAATCTGCGCCCTACAAAATATGCCAGATAGTAGTTGATAAGTGCACCCACCATAGAACCGCCAACGGCACTCAAAGTAATTAAAACTATATTCATCTTCTCTTGAGATGCGAGATACCCGGCAGGGACTAATACTATTTCACTAGGAAACGGGATAAAACTCGATTCTACCGCCATTAAAATAAAAATACCCGGATATCCAAACTCAAATATCTGGTCAACTAAAAACTGTGCTAATTCCTTAAGCATGAAGTATATCCCTCACCTCTTTGATCATTTTTGTTGCAACATTCTCTTCATTATAATTCAAGAGCTTTTCACTTTTATTTTTAAGATCACTCTCTTTAATTGCATGAAGCAGTTTCGAGCGTAACTCTTCACCCTCTCGCTCACACCATCCCAACTCATGATCTACGATAAACTTTGCATTATAATACTGATGATCACCTGCTGCATAAGGGTATGGGATGTAAAATGCCGGACATCCGTTTGTACTCAACTCCCAAAGTGTTGAAGCTCCTGCACGGCTTACCGCCATATCTGCTTTTTCGATCAAAGCAGGCAGCTCTTTTGTAAACCCGTAGAGTTCAACATCGTCAATGCCGAGTTTTTTATACTCATCCTCTACCCTTTGCAAGTCACTCTCTCCCGCTTGATGAATAATTTTTATTCCCTGTTTTTTTAACTTCCAAGCTATACTGAGAGCAAGATCGTTAATAGCACGTGCTCCGTGACTGCCGCCTAAAAATATAATCGTTTTTAATTCTGTTCTTACCCTTGCAGTTTTTACAAAAAGCTCTTTGACCGGATACCCTTGAATCTTAGAATCTTTCTCGTAAGCGGAGATAAAACGTTTAGCAAACGGTTTTAAAATTGCATTGAGTCGTCCCGTTTTCGCATTTTGTTCATGTATGAAAAGGGGTTTAAATAAAGAGAGCGTTGCAAAAGATGCCGCTGCTGCAGAGAAACCGCCGACACTGTAAGTTGCTTCTATTTTGTGTTTCTTTAAAATCTTTCTCGCTTCTAAAAAAGCTTTAAACACTTTATAGAGTGCTTTTATCTTTCCTAAACCTCTTTGGTTTACAACACCGGTAGTCTCCAAAAAATATACATGGGAAAACTCACTATGCTCACCAAAATATTTTTGGTCCTGACCTTTGTTTGAACCGATAAATATCGCTTCATCACCATCATTTACAACAGCTTCAACCAATGCCTCTGCCACCATTAAATGACCGCCGGTTCCACCACCTGTTATACATATTTTCATAAGCTTTTCCCACTCATATTTGCTTTTTTGGATGCCATGAGCACCATACCCACAGATAAACAAGCACCCAGCATCGCCGAACCACCGTATGATAGAAATGGAACCGAGATCCCTTTAATAGGGGTGATTCCACTGATACCGTAAGCATTTACCAAGAACTCAAACGACAGTACTAAACCTATCCCTATGCTAAAAAGATAGATACTTGTATCTCTGGTGCGGTTTGCTATTTTAAATATTCTTTGCAGCATCCACATAAAAATAAATACTACAAAAACTATCCCTATAAATCCAAATTCTTCGGCAATCCCCGCTAAAACAAAGTCGGTATGAACTTCCGATAAAAACCCGAGTTTAAATGTACCGTTACCAAGACCCACACCAAAGAGTCCACCGTTATGGATAGCGTTTAAAGAGTGTCCTATTTGATACGGTTCCACCTCAACAGGTACACGCAGCTTATCGGCAATAAAGTCCGGCATAATTTCAAGTACCGAGTTTTGTGCCAATGCCCACCAAGATTTAATACGGGCAATACGGTGCTCAGCCGTAAGTATAAACAATACGACTGCTCCGAAGATTCCACCCAATATACTCAGGAAAAATTTAAAACTGCTCCCTGCAAAAATAAGCATAAACAGCAGTGTCCCGCCAAGAACCACTACCTGTCCTAAATCTTTTTGTAAAAAGGCGATAATAAACATTGCGGCAACAAACACAACCGCATAAGGGAGGAAACGGCGAAATTCACTTCTTATCCCCATGCCGTTATGGTGCCCGAGCTTACGGGAAAAACTCCAAGCCAGGAAGTAAACAAATCCAACTTTAAAAAACTCTACGGGAGCTAAAGAGAATCCTGCTACCTTTATCCAGCGTTTTGCTCCCCCAACTTCCGAAACCACACTCTCAGGTAAAAAAGGCATAGCGATCATTAAGATAAGTGAGCCGAAAAAGAGTGAGAACCCAAGGGGTTTTAAATGTTTGTCCGGATCTCCCAAAGAGAGCACATAAATAAGTACAATCCCTACAAAACCAAAAGCACTCTGACGGATTGCAAAATGGAACTGATTTGTGTCAAAGAGTAAAACCGTATACTCTGTCAGTGAATAGGAGATAATTATACTTAGTCCTATTAAAATAGATACTAAAGTAAAAAGTTTTCTATCCGCCATTAATACTACTTAATTTTATTGATTTTAAGAACAAACTCTACTTCAGGTTTTGAAAGATGAAGTTCTTTTGCAATTGTTTCGATCGATACACCCTGCTTAAAAAGTGAAATGATTTTTTCATCATCGTTTGCATGGATAGATGTCGGGATAGAGAACTGTTTTACACCGCTTTCAAGCTGTGCAATTCTATGTTCTATCTGCCCCTCAATAATTTCAATGTTTGACTGTAATTGTTTCATAGCTATAGAGAGCGGTTGTACCATATCATAGACACTTCTTTCAATCTCTTGATAGATCTCATCATCATTCATTCTTTGTGAATTTGATTGAAATTTTGTCTCAGCTTCTGAGAGTTGTTTTTTAAGATAATAAAGCTCACGATTTAGGTCTTCCACCACAGAAGCAACCGAGCGGATATTTTTTGAGTATGTCGTGTCTTTTGTATAAACATAATATAAAAGATATAGGATTATGAGTGCCATTATGACAACAACATACTCTAACTGAAAATTTATCTGCGCTAAATTCAACTTTTCTTCTCTCTTAATTCTCTAATCAGTACACGTTCACGGGCAGTCATATATGATGCCCACTCTTTTTCGTCTCTTTCATGGATACGGGTAAATTTTGCCAAAGTAGGACTCTCTGCCTTAAAAAACACCCCTACATCTCTTTTTGGATGTACAGGCATCTCAATACGCCCATAGTAAGTTTTTCCAACCTCTAAAGCCGGCTGTTTTAGTTTGAAGTGCTCAAATCCAATCCCTTCAATATCCTCTTGGGTTGTCAACGAAACTCTTTTAGGAGTTTCATTTTTTAAAAATGCTTCAAGTGCATCCACTTTTCTGTGGAGTTCCACCAGTAGATTTAAAAGTACCGGATCACTCTCGGATGCTTCCCCTCTTGCTTTTGCAAGTTTCAGCCATTGACTGATCGGGTCATCATCACTTTCACTTAAACTTTGAAACTCTCTTTCGTAATTTTCAAGATCTAAATCTGCTTCACTAAAAGAGATACTTATCGGTGCGGGTACTAAACGTGGTTCATTCATGCAAACATCCTATCAAGTACAATTAAGATAAAAAATACAATCCCCAGATAACCGTTAACCGTAAAGAATGCTCGATCAATTTGTGTAAAATCACGGCGTACCAGTTTTTGCTCATACGCAAGAACCAGCCCGCTCCCCGCAGCTGCTAAAAGTGCAAAAAATCCAAGGTCTGCCGCCCAAACGAAAAGGAGCCAAAACAGCACCGCAAGTCCGTGAAAAATTGCCGAGATAAAAAGTGTCGATTCTGCACCGTATTTTGACGGGATAGAATGCAGACCTTTCTCTACGTCGTACTCCATATCTTGAAGTGAATAGAGCAGATCAAATCCTGCCACCCAAAAGATAACACCAAGAGCAAGAAGTACCGACCAGATAGGGATAGCTGCACTCACCGCAATAACTCCGGCAATTGGAGCAAGTCCCAGTGAAATCCCTAAAATAATATGTGCCATTGCAGAGAAACGCTTAAAGTATGAGTATGATCCAAGTACTAACAAAATCGGGATAGAGAGTTTGAATGCCAAGGGGTTTATCAAGTATGCTACTACAATAAAAGCTAAAGCATTTACAGCGATAAAAATCAGTATTGCGCTTGCATCAAGTCTGCCGTCAACATTTGGACGGTTTGCAGTACGAGGATTGTGTGCATCGATATCTCGATCGGCATAACGGTTTACACCCATTGCAAAGTTTCTTGCAGTTACAGCTGCTAACGCTCCTAAAAAAAGAAGTCCGAAACCAAACCATCCGTTAGCTGCTACTACCATCGCTATAAAAATAAACGGCAGTGAAAATATAGAGTGTTCAAACATTACAAGTTCGTTAAAGTCTTTCAGCTTTTGTTTTAAATCTTGCAAACTCTCACCCTTTTTGTATAATTTAAGCTATTTTATCCAAACTTGCTTTAAAATGATATAACTCAATGGTATAATTCTAAAATGAAACAACTCGCAATCATAGGTCCGACCGCATCAGGAAAAAGTGATCTCGCAATCAAAATAGCACAAAAAATAGATGCCTATATACTCTCTATCGACTCACTAAGTATCTATAAAGAGATCGATATCGTATCTGCTAAACCCTCAAAAGAGGAGCTCTCTTTAATAAAGCATTTTGGCATAAATGAACTCTCCCCAAATGAGTACTTTAGTGTCGAGATACTTATCAAGATCTATCAAGATGTTGTAAAACGATGTCGACAAGATCAGAAAAACCTCGTAATTGTAGGGGGGACCTCTTTTTACCTGAAATCTTTACTCGATGGCTTATCCCAATTACCCGATATCTCGGAGGAGATAACATATAAAGTCCAGAAAAAACTTAAAAACCTCCAAGAGTCTTATGAGTGTCTTAGTAAAATAGATCCCGATTATATGAAAAACATCGCTCAAAACGATCGCTACAGAATTGAGAAAGCGCTTTTGATTTATGAAGCTTCAAAGATCTCACCAAGCGAATGGTTTAAACAAAATCCTCCAAAACCTGTCATAAAAGATTTAGAGGTTTTTAATATCGATGTTGAAAGAGAAGTGCTTCGCGAGAGAATCAACAAGCGTACATCTAAAATGGCTGAGATGGGGCTCATTGATGAAGTAGCTTATCTCGAGCAAAAATATACGCGTAGTCCCAATGCAATGGCGGCGATCGGCATCGTTGAAGTACTTGATTACTTAGATGGAAAAATAGAAAAAGATGAGATGATACAACTCATTGCGATCCATACGGCTCAGCTTGCCAAAAGGCAGCAGACGTTTAATCGCACTCAGTTTGAAAATATAACGAGTGCGAAACTTGAAGATCTCGAGGAGATTATTTTAAATCATAACTTTTTATTCCAAAACTCCTAAAGATTTGAGAGAATTTAGACTTTTATAATTATGAATACTTTTTGGAACATGTGTAACTCATAATTACCAATATACTCCAAAATCTAAGCATTCTAAGACAAGTGAGTTATTTGACAACTTATAATATTTTAAAATCAACAACCATGATATAGTCATTGACTTGACTATATTACAGTTTTAAGATATTTGAATTATTGTAATATTCTTCTTACTTGTTCACAACTTTTATTTGGATATTTTTTCTTTAATGTAAATGGAGTTAACCCCAGATCTTTACATTTTTTAATTTCTTTATTTTCAACTATATCTAAATCTAACCAACCATCATACTCTTTAACAGTTAAAACATTTATTCTTAATAACCTTGTAATCGCAACTTCATAATATGAGTCCAACCATCTTTGTATTTCATAGGGATTTTTTTGTCCTAAATCATACATTTCATAAATAAAGGAAGTTTTATGTTTATTTCCTTGATATTGTGGAAAATATTTCAATAAAGAAGCTCTATTTACATTTTTATTCATTTCCAATGCTGTTTCAGCAGCAAAAAGACTTAAACTTAATCCAATTATTAATAAAATTTTTTTCACACTTTTCCTTTTTCAGTGTACTATTAAATAATCAACCTTAAAACAGCTTAAAAAATCTTAATAAAATACTAAGCATTTTATTCTATGACATAACTTGTCACAATACCATGAAATACTTCTTGAATCAAAAAGGAGTACACATGAAAAACAACAGCTATATTAGTTTTGAGGAAAGAACACAGATGATACCATTTAGAGCAAGATTATTCATATGGGTGTGTTTTTTCGCTTTAGTAATCTTTACTGCTTGTGATACGCCTTTGGTTCAAAGTGTAAAAGAGACGAAATATGCTAAAGGAATTACTATAGCAGAATTATTCGAAGATTCTGATTATTGTAGTTCAGTGGATTGGTTAGAGGTAGAATACAGCACTAATAAAAAATTAGTAAAGGTAGAGTGTACTCTTCTAGAGGACAGTATATTTTATAAAGACTTTGATGTTTTAGTCTATCATTTTGAAAAGTTCAAGAATCATGCAGCAATTTATAATTCATATTATCAAAATGATAAAGAACAGATAGTAGAGAGATCTGGATGGGAAGCCAAATATTTATTAGATTCTTCTATGGAAGATATTCTAAAGAACAAATAATTAAAAAAAAACGCTGTTGCTAATTACGCAATAACAATAAACTTATATACTCATATTGCTTTAATTAAATCACTTTTATAAAACCTTGAGCATTTCTAAACGATAGAATATAATTATTTATTGTTTCATTGTATTTTTTTATAAAACTAGATAATATTTTGTTTCGTTAATGAAAAACAGCATTTTAAATTAGTGAAACTAACACTTTGTCTTTTTGACACAATATGTCACTATTATTTGAAATAATGTTTCAAACACAAAGGAGTAGAAATGGAAAACGAAAAGTTTATTGGTTTTGGAAAAAGATTAGGTGCATTTATGATAGATGCAATTATTATCTTTGTAGTGTGGCAGTTCTTAATGGGTTTACTATTTGGTTTAGGCCTTAGGGGTGAGGAAACAATTGGTAAAGTAGTTGTGATAGTTTATTCATTAATTTATTTTAGTTACTTCATATTTTTAGAAAGTTCTAAAAAACAGGCAACGTTAGGAAAAAGAATATTCAAGATAAAAGTTGTAAATCATGAAGGTGAAAGACTTTCTATTGCGAATTCTGCAGGAAGAAATTTTGGTCGAATTTTGTCGGGACTAATTTTAGGAATAGGCTATTTAATGGTACTTTTTACACCAAAGAAGCAAGCTTTACATGATAAACTTGCTAAAACATATGTAGTAGGGAAATAAATGAAATTATTTGTGATTAAAATTTTTGTATTAGTTGGTTTGTTTAGTGTATTTACAGGATGTGATACTGCCTTGGTTTCTGAAGTAAAACAAACAAAGTATGGTAAAGGAATTACTATTGCAGAATTATTTGAAGATTCTGATTTTTGTGATTCCGTTGATTGGTCAGAAGTAGAATATGAAAAGGGTCAAAAATTAGTATTGATGGAGTGTCAACTTCCTGAAGAAGGTATAGCATACAAAGGTTTTGATACCTTACTATATCACTTTGAAAAAACAAAAAACGATGTAGACGTTTATAACTCATTTTACGAAAACGACAAAGAAGAATTAATAGAGAGGTCGGCGTGGGAAGCAAACTTGTTATTACGTGCTTCTATGGAATATATATTAAAGAATAGATGATAGAATAAAAAATACCGTTAATGAAAAAACTATATTGGGTGATGATTAAACTTTTATCATAAGTTTAAAGCATCAACCAATATTACACAAGTTATATAATACTAAAGTGTGATTATTTTTTATGCCAACTAATATATGGAGACTGGTTTCCCGTAGGTGTTGTCATTGATGTACATTTATATTCAACATCTTCTATTTTTAAAGTACCACTGGTACCAGCACCTCCTTGAATCACCCTAGAAAACTCAGCAGCTGTAATACATCCAGCAAGGTTCTCTCCCATCTCATTTTTAATTCTTTCTTCTGTAAAATAATCCTTCATATTAGTATCATTGATTTTAGCATCCATAAAACTTTTTGACCAAATTGCTGGTAATATAGTACGATTTAGTGTTCCAATAATTCCATTACATTGTTCTTCTTTCCATGTAGAATAACTTACTTTACCTACACATTGCTTATTATACTTGTGCACGTTTTTATTAAAGTCAACCCTGAAACAATGATTTTATAATACCTTTTATTCTTCATTTCAACTCCTATAAAATCATAATATATAACTAAAAAAATGAATATTTATAATGATATAGAAATTTTTCATATTCATTTTATATTATTTTTGACAGTATAAAAAAAGCTTTTGATACATCATGTCACACAGCTAAGAGAAAATATGACAAAAGAGCTATATAAGTAAAATAACAATAGAATGCTTTTTAATAAAAAAGAATAGGTATAGTTTGATAAAAGAATCATTGATAAAAGCTTCGATAAGTGCACTGTTAACATTTATAATTTATCAATTTTATAATGTAGAGTTTATTCGTGCAACGATAGAAGATGCGGCCTTCGATACTACAAGTTGGTTCGCTCTTTCTAAGACATCTACAGATACAAATCAAAGCAATGTGTTTATTTTAATGCTCGATGATAAGTATTTGAATTCAAAAAAACTTTTAGATGACAACAATGAAACAAACTATGGATATATTCTCCCGCGCGAATATTTAGCAGAGATAATCTCAAATCTTGATCTTTTGGTTGAAGATATTGATGAAGAAAATTATCCTTCTGCTCTTTTTTTAGATTACGATCTTTCATATTTAAGTGATCCCCACAACAAAACAGCAAGTGCCGGGGATATAGAACTTTTAGAAGTTTTAAAACATCCTCGACCATACATTATTTACCTACCAATCACATCGAACTATAACTATATATATTATTCAGCCGACAAAGAGATTCAAAAACTTATTGATATTGGTAAGATCAAATTTATCTCTGTGGGCTTAACGTCAGCAAGTGACAATGTAAGTAGAAGATATTACCCTTATGAGCTTTATAGAGATAGAGAAAATAAAGAGCAAAAGTTTATGAATGTCGCCATAGAACTTTATGTAGATCAAAATCATTTAAAGAAAAATATCTTTGATACTTTTTCACAAACAGGTTCAGCACTTGTTGAGAATAGAATTATTTTTAAAGACTTTAATGTGTTGGAAGATACTAATGATTATACGACTTATCAGAGTAATTGGAAAAAACTTTCTGCAATGTCAGCCAATTATCCGCTTGATACAATTTATGAAGATGACTTAAAAAATGCTGTTTTTTTTGTTGGAGCTGCGCATAGTGCCAGTGATGACACTTTTGAGATAGATGCTTATTCCAGGCAAGTTAGTGGGATAGAGATGCATGCTAACGCACTTATGACACTTAATTATCTCCAAGGAAAGCTCAAACGGTTACCTCTTTACATAAGTAGTTTAATTGTATTTTTTGTTATCCTATTCGTAGACTTGATGCTATCACTACTCTATGAAAAACTGATGCAACTAAAAGAGTCTATACAATCACAAAAAGTGAAAAAATGTATGACATTCTTTATCCACGATGAAAAAGACGATTTTCATGAAATGTGGTTAGTTGTAATCTCTTTAGGGATAATGTTCCTCATCTCATACAACCTATTGTTATCGACACAGCACTATTGGTTTAACTGGATGATACCAGCCTTAATGTATCCACCATATCTTGTTTTGATGGGATTTAAAAAATTTATTAAATAAAAAGGAATGTAAATGTTGAAAATAGTTACTTGTATCTGTTTAGTGAATTCTCTCTTCGCTGTTGAAATGACAGTAAAAAAAGATGATGTAATCGTAAGTATTAATACTCAAAAAACTACGTTAAAAAAAGGGCAAAAACAAGAGCTGACAGAGGGAAGCACAATCTGTTTTGTTGACGGTAAAGGAAAGGTTGTTATACCTGCATTAAAAAAGCAGCTTAAAAAACCGGGAAGATGTTTAATGGTACCACTCTCTGAAGGGACTGTAACAAGTTACATGGCAGATATGAAACATAAAGCAACAATAGCATTATGGGATTCGAGTGAAAGTGTTCGTCATGGTACAGGAACTAAAGGACAAACAGAATTTAATAATGATGGGGCATTTATTTTAACTCCAGAACAAAAAGAGTTAGTTATCTATGGTAAAGAGTTTGGACCTCTTCCTGTTGTTGTACACCTTTTAGATGCTAATGGAGGAGAAGTGATGAGCTTTGAGAATGAAGAGAGTGAAACAACCTTAGTTCGTATAGGAAAGCAAAATCTAAAAACTGGTATGACGGTAGAAGTTTATAATGGATTTGAAGAATTAATGTTGAGTAAAAAAGTTATCGTCAAGGGATTGTAATGTTCAAGAATAAAATTATTTACATTCTAATAGTAAGTTTCAGTATAGTTTTTAGTGGATGCACGGCTAAAGATTTGGCATTGGTTTTTGTGCCTGGCATGACTTATGACAAAGCTAAGAATCTTTTTCCTGAAAAGCAAAATGATAGTGAGTTTTTAACACCAATAGAAGACCAATTTTCAACTAAGTTAAGAGCAAATTATTTTAAAAAAAGTCACTGGACTGGTTATTTTATAGCTGAGAATAAAGTTTTTTATTTTATGGTAAAAGTTCAAAATTCTAACCTAAAAAACAAACCTGTGAGAATAGTGATTTTTGATGAAAATGGTCATCAAGTTAACAATTATTATGATGCAGTCATGGAGTCCTTTAACGGAGTATTATTTGTTTTAGCACCTACAAAAAAATGGGTCAATGAACACAAAAATACAGATATCTATACCTTCTCATTTTGGAGAAGTGATATAAATCATAATATATTAACTGGAGATGTAGATTTAATAAAGTCTAATACTGAAAAAGCCAACAGCGTTGGCTTTTTTAATTTAGTACGTTCGGATGAATATAAGCTGCCTACATCCACATTTGAGAATCCATATAGCAGTTCATTAGGTGAACAACAACTAACAACATATGAAAAAAACAATGATTCCAAAATTTATCTTAGAACTGATAACAAAGCCCATTCTGACATGATTAATAATCTAATAGTAACAAAAGATAAAAAACATTTTATTACCTCTAGCAAAGATAAAACAATTCGTGTATGGGATAGCAATACTGCTACAAGTCAAAGAAAGATCATAGGACAAATTGGAAAAAGCATGATAGGAAAAATCAATAGCATTGCAGTAAGCCCAAATCAAAAACTTTTATGTTCTACTGGTTATTTTGATGGTCCTACAAGAAGAGATGTTACTAAAATCCGAATTTTTGATTTTAAATCAGGAAAACTTTTACATACTCTAAAAGCACATCAAAATTCTGTTTCAGACATGCAGTTTAGCAAGAATGGGAAATATCTGTACTCTATAGGACAAGATTATACTTTAAAAATTTGGGATACAAAAACTTTTAAACTCATTGATAATATATCATTTTACAATGGTGTTAAAGTAGATCCAACTACCTTACAATTAAGAGAGATAGAAAATTCTAAGTTACATCAAATAGTTATAACATATGGTAAAGAAGTTGCTATTTATGATCTAGACACAAAAAAGTTTTCTAACAAATATATTAATAATTATCCAATACATGGCTTAGCAGTAAATGGTTTAGATATTGCAATCTCTGGTTATGGTGAAGAAGAAAGAGCCAATCCAAAAGGAAAAAGAAATATTGTAATATTGGATTATGGATTACATCTATTAGCATCATTAGTATATAAAGGTTATCAAGTACCAACAAAATTAGTTTATAATGAAAAAGGAAATAAATTAGCTGTATTGGCATTTGATAAAATTGTAATTTATAATAGGTCAAAAGGTTATCATTTAGAATATGAATATACTAATAAAGATTTTGCTCGTTATATCAATACAATAATATTTTTAACTAATAAAAAACTACTTTTTACAGACATATATAATAAGATTGCTGTTTTAGATATAAATACCAAAAAAGTAATACAAAAAAATCTTGGAGGTTTTAAAGAACTTAAAGTAAGTTTTCAAGGACATACTATTGCCTGGAATAAATTTTCTAATAATAAAAAGAAAAGAAAATTCTTAAAAAGAAGAGCATTAGATATATTGAATGGAAAATTTGTTACTGGTATCCCTTCTGAAACAGAGTTACCAAGAAGTAAAGGTAATCTCAGTTTAAAAACTAATGCAATGCATAATGAGCTCTTTATAATGAAAAATGATAAAGTCATTAAAACAATTATTCAAGACAGATTTATGGGGATAGAACATGGAGTTTTTGGATTTTATAAACACTATATCCTTTCTGCGGGTCATGATGTTATCAGTATATATAGTTTAAATGGTGACCTAATAACTCGTTTAGTCGGACATAATGGAATAATTTATCAATTGGCCCTAGACCAAGATCGTTTAGTAAGTATTGCAACAGATCAAAGTATTAAGGTTTGGGATCTTTCAAAAATAGGATCACAATCCCTACTTGAACCTTTAGTTAGTATACATTTAAACACTTCGTTAGACGAATGGATAATGTGGACTCCAGAAGGTTTTTTTAATTCCTCAGAGCATGGACTACAAGATATTGGTTTTCATTTGAATAAAGGAATAGATAAAGAAGCACAATGGGTTTCTATGGATAAATTATATGATCATTTTTTTAGACCAGATTTAGTAAAAATGAAATTAGAAGGAAAAGATATTAGTAAATATACTGGTGGTCTAACATTTAAAGATGTACTTAAAAGTCCACCTCCGACTGTGAGCATTGAAGAAGTTGCTAAAAATGGTATAGATAAGAGAAAAAGAACTCTAAAACTTTCTTTCAAGGTTCAAGAAACAGATGCTGGTGGAATTGGTATTATACGTGTTTACCAAGAAGGAAAACTTGTTAAAACTATTGGTGAAGGAAAAATAAACCGTGCTATAGCAAATGCAGATGAAAAGTTAAGAGAAGAAAAATTAAATGAACTTTCCAAGCAAAGACAAAAAGAGTATTTAGCTCAACTGGAAACTAGTGTATCAAAGTCTGTAAACGGTACATTGAATGACTCTGAATTGATAGGTGATGTAGAGATAGAAGAACTAAACAATAAAGCTGGTGAATACACAATAACACTTCCTATAAAAGCTGGAAAAAACAACATTGCGGTTGAAGCTTTTAACAAAACAAATACTGTCGCAAGTTATAGAGCCAGCATAGATGTAGACGCTAAACTAAAAGAACGTCAACCTACAATATATGTACTTGCAGCAGGGGTTAATCAATTTGAGCAGAACAATGTAAGCACATTAAAATATTCAGAAAATGATGCAAAAAGCATAGCTAAAGAGATCAAAAATGCTACAAAATATAAAACAGAAGTAACTCTTTTAACAGGTAAAGAAGTTACAAAAGAAAATATTTCTACAGCTATAGAAAATATAAAAAAGAAAGCTCATCTTGAAGATAAAATCGTGTTTTATATCTCTACACATGGTAAATCTGCTCGTGGACGATTATATTTGGTACCGCAAAACAATAAAAAACTAAAAAATTGGCTAAACTTTGAAGATCTTTTTAAAGAGATACAGTCTATTTCTGCACTTGATCAGATATTTATTATTGATGCTTGTGAATCCGGTCAAGCGAGTGAAATCATGTCCGCTGTTTATGATGCTAAAGCTTCTGTTCTTGCTAAACAATCTGGAGTACATGTTTTAATGGCTACTACTAAAGGGACTTTTGCGTTTGAAAGTGCAGATAAAAATGCCAAGCATGGAGTTTTTACAAACAATATTTTAAAAGCTTTAAATGATAAGCATACAGATAAAAATAGAGATAAGCAAATATCTATTATAGAGTTATCGGATGCCTTAAAAGATCCAAAATATAGTGTAGAACATCAATTTCCAATCATTAGAAATGTTGGTGAAGATACAAAAGTGAAACAATTGAGATAACAATTTAGGAGAAGTTATAAAATGGAAAAAGTAGGAAAAATACATTTTTATGCGAGCGGATGGACTGCATATTCTGCTGTAGATATCTACTATGATGGGCAAAGATATATGATAGACTTAGGCTTATTTGGAGAAGACTCCAAATATGGCAAAAGTGTTGAAGAACTTGCCAGCTATTTACGACGTTATTATGCAAAAGATGAAAAGTTTGAGATTAAAAAAATAGATCTTGATCTCTCACCATATCATGATAAAATTGCTGCTCAAGAAGCTGAAAAGTTTCAAAAACAAGAACAAAAACAGCGTGAACGTGAAGAACTTGATAGAAAAAAACAACAGGACAAAGTTGAAGATAATCAAAAATATCAAGACGAATTGAATGATATACGAGAAGAAAGAGCTGCACACAAGGAAAAGATAAAAAATCTTCAAGGCAGTTTATTTATGAAGATAGTAAAGTTCTATCTATTATCAGTTGTAAGTTTAGTAAAAAATCTTTTTATGGCATTGCTAAATAGCCTATATGGTGCTGTGTCAACTTCATCTCGATTTAATAAATTAGTAAATCGCTATTATTTTGCAGCTATTAAAGATTCTCTTATAGTATTGACTCCGATAGTTGCTATTCTTTATATAATAGAATTTATTCAACAAACATTTTCTTAAATCAACTGTTCTGAAGATTTCTCATGCTTTATTAAAAAATTGTGTTTAACTTTTATAAATGACTTGAAAACTCTCGACTATTATTCCTGAAATGGAATGTTCTATTTCTATAAGTTCAAAATCGGTTATTTGAGAAATGCAGGAAGCAGCTTGTTGGGAAATCAAGATCTCATGTTCACCTGCGAGATCTTCCCCAAGTTTACTTGCGATATTAACAGGTGTTCCAAAAAAATCATTGTTATCGAGTAAAAGAATTTCTCCATAATCAATGCCAATGGAAATCTTTATATCATGTTCGTCTGGTTTCGATATATTTGCTGCCTTTAACTGAGTATTTAAAGCGATCGAAACACTAATAGCATCTATAGTTTCATCAAAAACTGCAAATACATTATCTGCTTCCATTTTTACAACTACACCGTTACTACTATTTATAAGTTCAATAGCTTGTGTCTGCATCTCTTGAATCATGGCGAGATAGTGTACTGTTCCATATTGTTTAGTGATTCTACTAAAACCTGACATATCGATTACCAAAACAGCTTTTTTTTGCCCAAACTTTTTCCATATCTCATGTTCTAAAGCTTTTCGATCCTCTTCATATAAGGCACTAGAATATTTAACTAACAATCTATGTAGTTCATGTTTATCGTTCATTTATCTCACTTTATAAAGTGTAGTGTTCTATAAAATTTATTTCATATCTTAATTAAATCCCCCTTAATAGACTTTGATATTAGGACTACAAGAGTGCCTTTAAAGATGATTCTGTATAATTGTTAAACTACTAATCTAAGATAATGTCAATAATTGAATGGAGTTAGAAATGGCAACATCACAACATGATAAATTCTTTGCAAGATCAATTTTACTTTTACAAGAGCTTTCTGAGTGTGGCAGCAAAAACATAAGTGAATTAGCAGAGATGTTTGGAGTGAATAAACGTACAATCTATAGAGATATAGAGAGACTTCATTTCTTTCCCATAGAGCTTGAAAAGGGAAAAGGTATTGTACGTATAGCTGAAGGCTTTGCACTGGAAAATCCAAAACTACAGGATTTGGAACTTTTAGTTGCTGAACTTGCTTTTAGTTCTATTCGTAATATTGATCACAATACAGACAGGCATCTATCTTCAATCCGTGCAAAAATTTCAAATCCTATGTTCTTTACTCCTTACGATATTAAACCAGAATCATATGAAGAAATAAATATGGATTCTGAACTCTCAAATAAAATTGAAGATGCTATCACTAAAAGAAATGTCTCTAAAGTAAAAAACAATGAGCAGTTTTCAGTCGTTGAACCATATAAAATGGTTGCTTTTGATGGATTTTGGTACTTGTTAGCAAAAGATAGAGCAGATAATAAAATCAAAACCTATATGTTAGCAAATATGCAAGACTTTCATGCGACAACAGAAGTATTTGACACTACTTATACAGATGTAGATAAACTACTTCAAAATGTTCATAGTGCTTGGTTTGATGATGGAAACAGTTTTGAAGTTCAAGTAAAAATTAAACCAGAGGTTTCACAATTTTTTGAACTAAAAAAACATCTTTCATCTCAAAAAGTTTTAAAAAAATATGATGATGGTTCTTTACTTGTTTCATTTGAGGTAAGCCATGATGAAGATGTAGATAATCTGATCAAAGCATGGCTACCTTATATAGAAATTATTTCCCCTAAACGCTTACGCAATAAACTGGTAGAAGAGTTAGAAAACTATATCGCACAAATCAAGGAATAAGACCATGAAAATAATAGTTTTTTTGATTATATTCTTAGCTATGACTTTAGATGCTGATATATATAATTTAGATAGTAATGTAGATAATGAGTATTTAGTCAAACAACTAGGACAAAATAAACAAATTAAATTAAAAAAAAGATATGAAAATTTAAAATTTACGAATTTAATAGATGATAGTCATAGGTCAGAAACAAGGACTAAAAATAATTGTAAGTATACAGACATAAAAAACAACCATATCACTTTTTTATTTTATGAAAATAAATTAAAAGTTTTGGAGAATGCTAATAGTAATAACAATAACATTTTAATATGTTTCTCAAGCTATGAAGAATATTTATTGTTAAAACATGAAATTCAAATAGCATTTTACAAAGAACTCAAGAATATTAAAGATCCTTATTTTATGAAAAAAAGAGAAGAAGTTGCAAAAGAGATAAACATAACAGAAAAAGAGATTATGAAACCGTACAGCATGAAAAAAGATACGACAAAATTACACGAAGATATCAACTTTTTATATAAGCAACTTCAATAAAATTTTATGCAGCTTTTGATTCTATTCTTCAATATGAACATTTAGTCGAAAATATATCCATTAGCTAAAATATCGCAAAAGCTTGCTATATAAGCCATATCTTTCAGCAGTTTAGCCTCCCTGTTTTCATAATATTCTCTATAAATCAATTCTTTGATATTTTTAATAGTATGGAATGTTCCTTATAAGCTAGACTGTTACTAAAACAGTTCTTTTTGGAACGTGACTTCTACTGAGAGGTCCGTCCTTTATTTACAGAGTTTTGAATAAGCAGCAGGTCTACGATCACGAATCAGTCCCCAGTACTCTCTTTGTTTTGCATTTTCTGTAAAATCAAATTCACCGTAGATGATCTCCTCTTTGTCACGGCTCGCTTCAGCTATCTTCTCACCCGTATAATCAGTTATAAACGATGAACCGTAAAAAGTAAGCTCACAGCTTTCACCTTTTTCTGTACCTATTCTGTTTGCAGCAACTACAGGGATAGTATTTGTCGCAGCATGCCCCATCTGAACACGTTGCCAATGTTCTTTAGAATCTAAGTGGATCTCAGGCTCGCTTCCAATCGCAGTCGGATAGAAAATAATATCTGCACCCATAAGTGTAAGAGCGCGTGCAGTTTCACAAAACCACTGATCCCAGCAGATCCCCACGCCCACTTTTCCAAACTCTGTCTCATACACTTTAAAGCCTGTATCACCCGGAGTGAAATAGAACTTTTCTTCATATCCAGGACCGTCTGGAATATGTGTTTTACGGTAGTTATCCATCACTGTTCCGTCCGTATCTATGGCAACTAAAGAGTTGAAGTATTTATCTTCTGTTTTTTCAAAATAGCTCACCAAGATCACAACATGATGCTCACGTGCAAGTGGAATAAACTCTGCAATTACCGGATTATTTTCCAGTGGCTGTGCCCAAGAAAAATATTTTTTATCCATATCTTTACAAAAATAGTACCCCTCAAAAAGCTCCGGTAAAAGTATAATATTTGCACCGTTATTTGCCGCTTCTTTGACAAACTCCTTTGCCTTGGCAACATTTTTACTTTTATCTTCACCCATTTGCATCTGAATCGCTGCAACTTTTACCATGGTATTCCCCCACTTCAAATAATTGAGGAAATTTTACTACATTTTATCTGAATAAATCCTCTGTATTTATCTGTTTGTTTTTCGTACATTTTGCTCTAAGTGCATCTATTTTCTCTTTACGTGCTTCGATCTCTTGATATTTTTTATCGCTCATTTGTACTTGCGGTACGGCCAAGATAGCAGTTTTATACTTTCCGCTAAAACCTCTTACCTTTTTTCCAAACATTGCAGGGATAGTATCGGCATTAAAACCGCCAGAACTGCCACATGTTAAAATGCCGTTAGCTATACATTTGCATTCCTGTTCTCTTTTAGTTTCAAGACCGCTTTTATAACCGCGTCCAACTGGATAATCGGTAAAAAATATTTTGCTCTTTTTCAGATCGCCGCTGATTGAAGAGACCATTGAAGTTGAATTTGCCACTATCGCTTTTATATCTATATTATAGTCATTGATAATGTTCCACGTTACCATTCTATGTGACTGTAACATCAACACAACAGGTTTATCAGACTTTTGAATACGAAGTGTAATATCGTTCCCTTTACGTTCACTCTCATATACACCCACGTACCAAAACTGAGTTTGCTTACTAACTAACGGTTTTAATGCCTCTTGCAACTCATTTCTAGTGTATTTTTTCACAATAGGGAGAATTTTTACAAGAAGATTTGTAGTATGCCATCTGTTAAGATGCTCAACCTCTATAGTATGGACCCCTTTTTTAAATTCATATGGAATCTCTGCTGAATTTGTTCCGTCATAAATAATATATCCGTCAACTATAATTCTAGTCGTCGCTTGACTCTGGTAGATCGTAATGTTTTGTTTCGTGTCTTTGTCAAACTTTACTTTTCCAACCCAGTATCCCCCGAAATTTGCCGAGTTTATGTTATGAAACTGATCGTACGGATAGTTCACACTTACAGTATCGACACTTTCTGAATAGATAACTTTTTTCGGTTCGCGCGTATCGATATAATAAGCTTGAAATGCTCCAAGAGGGATCTTGTTGTTAGGATTGAGATATTTTCCCCAGGTTTTTTCCGCTTTTTTCAGTCCGCCGCTTTTAACAAACTCTAAAGCGTGTTTATCGACTCTTTGTTTTTGTTTTTTTGCAAGCTCTATATACTTTTTATAGGTATCGATAGCCTGCGTTCTCATTTTCCCCTTATCTCTGTAGTAGTTTTGGGAGAAATAGTTGTTTTCGTAAGCATTTGCAAGATAAAGTAGAAAATTGGGACGGTTAGGATATTTTTTTACAAACTCCTCCAACACCCTTACATTTCTAGAATTTCTTGTACTTTTAGCACTGTAAAAAGCATATTTTTCTAAATAAGAGAGATACTTCTTTTCAGTCATACAGTCAGGTTTTCGATAGGTGATATTTCTGAAATCGCTACCGTTGAGGAGCACTAGCGCATTTGTAGGATCATCAAATTTTTTATATATAAAGTTTGCCTCTTCAACTGCTTTGTCAACATTTACACAAACTTCTTGGGGTTCATAGCCTCTGGCTAGGAGAATTGTACCTAGTAGCAATAGTGAAAAAATCAAAGTTCTCATACGATACCTTTCAATATTTTTTCACTATTGTACACTATTTTAAATCATTGTACTAACGGCATACCTTTTTCTTTATACCAGTTGAGTATATATTCCCACGCTTCATTGGCGTTATCTACAAACTTGAATATCTCCAAATCTTCAGCTGCTATTACACCCTCTTCTTGTAAAAAAGCAAAATTTAAAGCTCTCTCCCAAAAACTTTTTCCAACAAGCACAATAGGGATAGGAGTTGTCTTTTCTGTTTGTATAAGTGTCAGTGTTTCAAAAAGTTCGTCAAACGTTCCAAAACCGCCCGGATATACCACAAGTGCTTTGGCACGATTTAAAAAGTGCATCTTTCTCACGGCAAAATAGTGAAACTGAAAACAAAGTTCCGGCGTAATATAAGGGTTTGGAAACTGTTCGTGAGGTAGTAAAATATTAAGCCCGATAGTTTTTGCACCTACATCGTAAGAACCGCGATTTGCAGCTTCCATGATACCGGGGCCACCACCTGTCATAACTGTAATTCTACAATCATCAGGATTTTTTCCGCTCTCCCCTACGAGTCGGCCGAACCTGCGTGCATCTTCATAGTAGATACTCTTTCCGATCATACGCTCGGCAACATACAGTTCACGTAATAAAACTCTATCATCCGGTGCTTTTTCAAGCTTCTCTTCCACTTCGTTAAATCGAGCTATCGCAGTCTTTGGCTCTACTATTCTCGCACTTCCGAAAACAACAATAGTGTGCTCGATTCCCAGTCTTCTGATCTGTAATTCAGCTTTTAAATAGTCAAGCTCTAAACGTACGCCACGAGCTTCACTCGATTCTAAAAACTCACTGTCTTGAAAAGCCAGTTTATATGTCGGACTCTTTACCAATCTATCAATGAGTTCAGATGCTTTTGGATCTTCTTTTGACGACTTGGGATCCTGCCAAGGAAATCTTACTCTTTTTTCATTTTCCATATCTGACCACCTTTGCATTATTATACTATTTTCTCCCTTTTTCAATTTAACTCCAATAAAACTGTATCTCTTTTTGTACTCTCTACTCGTCTGCACGCATTTTCAAACGCTCCGCTTTCACCGATTATTATACATCTGTGTTTTGCTCTTGTGATCGCGGTATAGATGAGTTTCGTATTGTGCATAATATAGTGTGAAAAGCTCATAGGGATCACAACTATATCATACTCCATCCCCTGCACTTTATGTATTGTAAGTGCATAGGAGAGCATTAGGTAGTTTTTCGCCTCATCAAACTCGTACTGCACTACGATATCTTCATTCGGATAGTATACGAACAGTTGTTCATCTTCGTCTTCTATCTTAAACAGCAGTCCGCTCATCCCGTTAAAGATACGTCTTTGAGCAGAATCTTCCCCCATCTTAAAGCCGTCCGAACTCCATGAGGTCATGTTTTCATTTTTGGTGTGTACCACCTTATCCATCAAGCGAAACTCTACATTCCCTTTTTTAAAACACTTTTTCGGGTTGGGATTAAAATACTCCTGCAAAATGGTATTGAGATTTGTAGTACCGAGTGTCCCGCCCTTCATAGGAGTGATCACTTGAAAATAGTTCAGGTACTCTTTTATCTGTTTGTTGTTAAGTCGATAACGCGCTTTTTCAATCGACTCAATAACTTTATGCAACATCTCTGCAATAATATCTTGAGAGTTTTTCTCACGAAGATCTTTTAACTCATCTTGGGAGAGCTGATTTTTCAAAGCGTAATAGTTTGCAATACTCACATCTATAAACTCAAAATCCTCATACTTTGCGCGATACTGCGGTACTTGTGCCTGACGGATATCGTTGGCTATAAGTGTGATCGCCTGATCTTCACTTTGACGGTAGATCTGTGTCAGCTTTACTATCGGGGCAAACTGTAACTCCAACATATCACTCAGTACATTTCCAGCGCCTATTGGAGGTAACTGTGCATCATCCCCAACTACGATCACTATAGCACCGTTTGAGACTTTCCCCATCAATCGGGCAAAAAGGGAGGAGTTTATCATACTCGCCTCATCGATGAGTACTACCGAATATGGGAATTTATCCGATTCTTCATGTTTTACCAAGAGTGATTGAATAGTCGCACTCTCATACCCCGTCGTATCACTGATACGCTGCGATGCAATACCGCTGAGTGCACAGGTGATGATCTCTTTTTTATCGTAACGTGTATTTAGAAGATTTAGGATTGTTTTTGAAGTGGTTGATTTACCCGTACCTGCATATCCGACCAAAAAGAGCAGACTCGCACCTTGGTTGATCGACTCTACCGCTTTTCTCTGCTGCTCTCCCAGTTTTAATTCCTGATCAGCTAAAAAAACGTCAAGGTCTTTTACAAAACCGCCATTATCTAGTTTTGAGCGTTTAGAGAAGGTATCGTATAAGAACTTTTCCGCATCGTACAGTCTTGCAGGAGATACTCGATCATGTTTCATAAGTACGATGCTTTGCTCTGCTACACGTTCGATTAAAATAGCCTCATAAAGATTCTCTTTGTTAAAAAATCCAAGCAGTTCATCAAGAGCAGAAAAAAGGATCTGTTTTGCTATACAGCTGTTTCCGTTTGCTTCGCAGTACTCTAAAAGTACATAGTCCATTGCCGAACTCAAACGGTTTTCATCCTCGGCTGCTACACCCATTTTAAGAGCTAGCTCATCAGCACGTTTAAAACCAATGCCAGAGATGTTTGTAAGTACGTAAGGGTTTTCTTTAATCTTTGTACACGGTTCCTGTACATCTTTCATCGCGTTTGCGATTGTAGTAAGTAGTGCGGGGGAGACATCAAAAGGGCTTAAAAACTCCCCCAGATTTCTCATAGAGCGAAACTGTTTCCAAGAGGATTGGATCTTTTTGAGACGTTTCTCTTTGATCCCTTTAAACTCTAAAAGTCTCTCTATATCATTGTCTAAAATATCTACTAAGGCTTCAGAACCGAAATGTTCGATCAGATCGGCTGAGAGTTTTTTCGTAAAACCTTTTATTATTTTGTTTAAAAAGAAAAAGAGCTCGTTTTGGTTCACTTTAAGAGATTCAAATTTAAAAGTACGCCCGTACTTTTTATGCTCCTCCCACACCCCTTTTAGAGTAACGGCAGAACCTTTGATACTCTCGATACTACTCTCATAGTATGTACCGCTTACTTTCTCTCCACTCTTAAGCACAGCGATAACAAATCCGTCATCTTCAAAAAGGATCCTATCGATCTGCCCTATAAGTGTTTGTGTCATATGTTACTTATTTTTTTGTCACGATCGCAAAGCTTAATTGCAGTATCTCTGTATGTTTCTTTATAAACTCGTTTAAATCATCAAGTTGCAGCGCTTCGATCTTTTGTAACTCCTCTTTAGAGTGGTCAAGTTTAAACCCTTTGTAGTACTCCATAAATGTACGGTTTAGTCTTTGACTCATTGTCTCAACTCTAAGCGGTTCGCTTCCAAGTAAAAACTTCTTCGTCTGCTCTAGTTCATCTTGTGTCACGCCGTTTTTAACAAAGTCTGAGAACACCTCTTTTACAGTTGCTTTTGCTTCATCGCTTGAGTCTATTTTTGTTTGAAGGTATCCTGTTAGGTATGAGCGAGATTTTGTCACTTCGACTCTTGCATATGCACTGTAAGCCAAACCGCGTTTCACACGAATCTCTTCCATTAAACGGCTTCCAAAACCGCCAGTTCCCAAGATAAAAGTAGCTACTCTTGCTTTGTAGTAATCCTCATCGCTTACATCCATATTGTACGGAGAACCGAAATAGATATACGCCTGTTGTGTCTCTTTGTCTAACACATTCTCTTTTGGCTCTGCTCTTACTTCAAAGTGCTCTAACTCTTCAGCTTTCCCTTTAGGAAGTGTTTTTAAAACTTTTTTGATCTGTTTTTTTACATCCTCTAAAGTCACGTCTCCGCCAACCACTACGATTGCACGAGATAGACAGATATGCTCATTTACAAACTCTTTTACATCTTTGAGTTTGATCTTTTTAAGTGTTTCGATCTCACCGCTGCTAGGTTGTGCGAGTACCGTCCCTTCAAAAAGAACTTTGTTTAACTCAACTGCCGCAACATAGTCAAAGTCGTTTGCTTTTCTTGAAAGTCCGCCTATCATAGTCGTTTTTACTTTTTGAAGTGCATTTTCACTGTAGTTTGGATCGTTTAGTAGCTCTTTTAGATACTTCATAGAGTTTGCATACTGCTCTTTTAAAGAACTTACTTCGATCACAAAAGTCTCTTTGCCGCAATTTGAAGAGATATGGATAGCACGAGATTCTAACTCCTGTGCGAAACCGTCAGAACCTAATTTTTTCGTCCCCTCATTTAAGATACGAGACGAAAATTTTGCAAGACCTGCTATCTTTGTATCACCGATGCTTCCCGAGTTTGTAAATACAAACTGCGTTGTCACAATGGGGAGTCTTGAATCCTCTTCAAAAATTACGGGAACGTCTATACCCTTTACCTCTATACTCTCAATCTTTGCTGCCATTACAATCTGTCCTAATAAAAAAAGTGCTAGAAAAAACTTCATTAAAAAGTCTCTAAAATATCATACGCCGTATTTCTAATTGCCGGTGTTTCACCTATCTCTTTGATAAGATGTACCATCTCATCTTTTGCCATTCTAAAACTAGCCCCTGCAGAACTTACAACGTTCTCTTCCATCATAGTTGAGCCGAGATCGTTCGCTCCAAAATGAAGTGCCATCTGCCCGATGTATGGACCTTGCGTTACCCATGAACTTTGAATATTCGGTACATTGTCTAGATATAGTCTTGCAACCGCTAGAAGTCTTAAATATCTGTTTGATGATGGTTTTGGCATATCTGGGATCAGGCGTAAAAGCTCAGTATTTTTCCCTTGGAAACTCCACATAATAAATGCTCTAAATCCGCCCGTTTCATCTTGTAAGTTTCTTACCATATCGAGGTGATCGATAATATCTTCATCACTTTCAACAGTTCCGTACATCATAGTCGCAGTTGATTTAATGTCAAGTTTGTGTGCCTGTCTATGGATATCTACCCATACCTCACTGTCGATCTTTTTCGGTGCAATGATGTCTCTTACTTTGTCTGATAGGATCTCAGCTCCAGCACCAGGAATAGATGCCAACCCTTTTGCTTTTAGGCGAGCTAAAACTTCAGATACCGAGATACGCGAAACTTTAGCGATAAAGTCGATCTCGATCGAAGAAAATCCGTGGATCGTAATGCTAGGATATTTTGTATGGATATGTTCAACCAAATCCTCATACCACTCGATCTTTAGCTTTGGATGTACTCCCCCTTGAAAAAGGATCTGTGTCCCGCCGATTTCTAAGAGTTCATCTATCTTTGCATCAATCTCATCAAATGTGAGTACATATGCATCTGCATCTTTTTCATGTCTGTAAAATGCACAGAATTTACAGTCAACCCAACAGATGTTCGTGTAGTTAATGTTTCTGTCTATTACAAACGATGTAACACCATCAGGATGTAACTCTTTTTTTCTTTGTGTCGCTAATCTTCCTAACTCTTTGAGATCGGCATTTCTAATTAAATCAAGTGCTTCTGCTTTTGTTAGTCTTTTTTGCATTGTCCCGCTCTAGTTGTAATTTTATCCATCGCATTATTTACTTTTGCAATTTTTTCAGGGGCATTTAGAAGATGGTGTTCAGCCAGCCACGTACCATCTCTGTATGCCATGTTTACTTTTCCGTCATTGTTTTTGTACACCAAGATACGAAGTGGAAGATCAAGCCCTGATCTAATATCTTGCTGCATCAATGCAGTTCCAAGTTTAGGGTTTCCAAATATCACTACTTTAGACTCGGCTAGCTCCATCCCTACAGCTTTTGCATTTGCACCGTGATCGATAGTAGCAAATACACTGAGACCTTTTTTCTTCACAATATTTTGTATGTTTAAAACTGTTTCATCTACACTGCAAGAACTCTCTTTAATGATCAGCTCTGAAGCAAGTAAACTCCAAGAGAGAGTAACTAAAAATAGTAAAATTTTCATTATTTCCAACCTCTGTTTCGTGGGTTTATCGATCTTTTTCTTATGACAGTAGTATAGATTACATATACCAATATTAAAACAACGAATAATACTAAAATAATCTGAAACCAAGCACTCATATTGAGTATGCGTTTAAGAATCGTTTGATGCTGTTTTTCATCAATCCCAATCGAAACCATCTGTGTTATATGAGAGATTGCAGAGATCGCTAAATTTCCATTTGGAATTGTTTCATGACATGATAAACAAACACCTCTGCGATCAAGCTTATCCCTTTGAAGATCATTTAAAACTTTAGATAGATTAAAGTGTGTGATGTTTGTATCTTGAAACATCCCCCCATCAACACTTCCGTTTAAAACCTTAGAAGAGGTATGGCAAGACTCACAACTTCTTGCTTTTTTCCCAATCGTATGAGGGCTCAGCGGTTGTAAGAGATTCTCATCTTTTACAATCGTGCTATTTCCCTTAGGATCAATAACTACTACTTTAGCAGGTGTTTTTGGTACTGCCGGGCTAATCTTTCCATCTTTGTTTTGTACTAAAAACGGTTCCTCCCATCTCATGAACGAACTGTTTTTTACTACATTTTGTGTTTTGTTTCTCAGCTCTTTTCTCGTTAGTGTAGAACCGTAAAATTGAGGTGCCCATGCAGCATGACAACTTGCACACTCTAAACTTTTTGCATGTCCTTCAATATTTTTCATAGCTACACATGCTGCTTTAGAGAGGGCATTGCTTCTTTTTAAAAGTTTCAGAGGTTTGAGTTCTATAGTTTTATTAGATGCTAAATTGAAAAAAAGGCTATCCCCTTGTCGCTCAGCTTTAATATCTGAGTGATTTTCCAATTCCCAAGGGTATGCTTCGATCGTTCCGTGACAATCTTGACACTTAATCTTACTCGTTTGCTTTGCTTGCCAAAAACCGTCACTGTGGAGCTCTTTTGAACTATGACAATCTTGACATATCATCCCTTTTTGAAAATGGACGTCACCTTGCATGTGAAAATATTCTGAAGAACCGTAGTTTTTTTGAAGAAGTCCCTGGTAAGAGAGTATGATCGGTTGATCATCATTAGAAAAATGTTTATAGTTTGTAAGTGTAACCGGAGATGTTTTTTGCAGATTATCTTTTAAATGTGGCTTAGTATCTACATGACAAGTTGTACATTCACTTGTCATATATTTTGTTTGTTCTTGGTGACAAGAACTACATTCATTCGATCCAAAAAGATTTAAAGCAAACGCTAGTACGAGTGCAAGAGTCCTCATAAAACTACTTTTTGTCTTTAGAGATTGCGTCTAATACACCGTTAATAAATTTTGGAGACTGTTCAGTTCCAAAAGCTTTTGTGATCTCAACAGCTTCATTAATAATAACGGCATTGTCAAGTTCGCTAAATAGGATCTCATATGCTGCAAGTCTAAGTGTCGCTCTCTCAATAGCACCAAGACGCTCAAAATCCCACTCTTTTAGATGTTCGATGATTGCACTGTCACATTCCGGTAGTTTTTCCATTACACCTTCGTATAAATTAAGTGCAAAATCTTTTTGTTTATTACGGATCTTTTTCTCTTCTAAGATCTCATCTGTGTGTTCAGCGATATTACCGTTTCCTAAATCGTAAGCGTATAATAAACTTACAACTGCCATTCTTGCGTGATGTCTAGTCGCCATTACAGTACCTCGTAAAGGTCAAGCATTTCAAGTACAACAGTCATTGCTTCAAAACCTTTGTTTCCTGCTTTTGTCCCCGCTCTCTCAATTGCTTGCTCGATCGTATCCGTTGTTAAAAGACCAAACGATACCGGTTTTTGGTATTTTAAACTCATTGATGCGATCCCTTTTGTCGCTTCAGCAGATACATAATCAAAGTGTGGAGTTGAACCGCGGATCACTGCACCTAATGCACATACACCGTCATATTTTCCACTCTCTAAAAGTTTTTGAACAACCATCGGTAATTCAAATGCACCCGGTGCTAACACGTGTGTTAAATTACTCTCTTCACCGCCGTGTCTTAAGAATGCATCTTTTGCACCCTCTACAAGTCTGTCAACTACAAAGTGATTCCATCTTGTACTTACGATTGCAACTTTTTTACCCTCAACGGCTCTTAATTTACCTTCAATAACGTTCATCATTTTCCTTTAATCTATATCGCTTGAATCTTTTTGATTTTTTCTATTAAATCATTTAATTGGTCTAATTTTACCATATTTGGCCCGTCACTCAAAGCAACGCTTGGATCGAAGTGTGTTTCAAAGAAGAAACCATCAACCCCTATTGCCGCCGCTGCACTTGCCAGGTAAGGTACCATCGAACTGTCTCCACCTGTTTTACCGTCTTGTGCTGTCGGCATTTGAACCGAGTGTGTAGCATCAAAAATTACAGGTGCATAATTTCTCATAATCACAAGATTTCTCATATCTACTACAAGATTGCCATAACCAAAAGAGTTCCCGCGTTCACAAAGATACACTCCGTGTTTTTGAGAATTTTCATAAGTCGCTTCATCACATCCACGAGTTTGCAGCACTTTTAAAAGCGGGTACTTCATAGCGTCTGCTGAAAGAAACTGCCCTTTTTTAATGTTAATCTCTTTATCTGTCTGTGCACACGCTACAAGTAAATCTGTCTGGCGACATAAAAATGCCGGAATCTGTAACATATCTACAACCTGTGCAACTTTTTCAACCTGATAAGTTTCATGTACATCTGTAACAATTTTATATCCGAATTCATCTTTTACTTTTTGTAAAATACGAAGCCCTTCATCGATTCCTAGACCGCGAAAAGACTCTAACGATGTACGATTTGCTTTGTCAAAACTCGCTTTGAAATAAAAATCTATACTATCATCTTCATGATACTTTTTTAATTCTGCAGCAATTTTTAAAATATTTTCTTCACTCTCTATGACACATGGTCCCGCAAGTAATTTCATAACATCTTCTTTAATAGAAATTTTTATAATTATACCGTTTTGTTGTAAATCTACACTTATGCTATTTTCGAGAAACTTAAAAGATTAGTCAAAGTCAGCATACAGGCGTGATTCTTTATTTTCAAGAAGATCTTTTAACATCTCCAAAATAACGAAGTTTTTACTTGCAATGTAATCATTTGAATCTGTTTGCAAGTACTTTTCAAGCTCTTCGTAGGTTCTATAAACATCCTCTTTATATCTTTGAAGATCATCCCCTTTGAGTTCAGCAATCACTTTACCTTCATCATATTCACCACTTTCAAAAAGCAAGGCATCTCCCGTATTGCTTATTATGTAGCTCTCACCGTTAAAACCGCTCCACCCTTCGTAGCAAGTAAGTAGACTCAATATACTTGGAGAGTTCAACTGCACATTCATAAGTCTGCTTTCCTCTGCTATGGCACTAATTACCAGGCGATAATCTAGTGTAACACTATAATTATCCAGATACTCCTCTTCATCTTCGTCATCATAATATTCCCCAAGCAAAGCATCAACATATTTGCTCTTATCTATCTTTGACTCTGAATAATATCTTACAGTTAAATCAAGACTCATTTTGCCCTCGCCACCATAATTCCTGCAACAATAATAAGTACGATTCCGATCGTAGTGCTCATACTTGGAAAGGCATCCCCTAACAACATCCCTACACAGATTGAGAAGACAATGTTACTGTAACTAACAGTCCCGACAATTCCTGCCTTTGCATATCCATATGCTTTTGTCATCAACAGTTGTGAAATGGTTGCAAATACGCCCATAGCCAGTACATAAAACCACACTATCCCTTGCGGCAGTACAAATTCCCCAAGCATAAAGTCAAGTTCCGGTATTTCTAAAAACGGAGATATTAAAAACAGAATCACGGGCCCTACTGTACCTACACCCATAAAAGAGAGTACTATGCTTCTTGTATCATAGTAGTTTTTTAACTCTCTGATCGAAGTGTATGCAAGTGCAGCACCCACACCTGAGAAGATTCCAAGTAAATCGTACTTTGTAAATCCGACTTCCGTCGGCTGTGTAATAAACACTATTCCCACAAACCCAAGTCCGATCGCACCCCATGCTTTAAGACTTAACTTCTCTTGTAAAAACATCCATGCAAATATTGCTGTGAAGATAGGGGATGTTTTTGAGTATGTCATCGCATCACCGAGTGGGATATGGGCTATATTGTAAAAGAAAGCAAGAAGTGCGACAAACCCCATGAATCCTCTAAAAAAGAGTAAAAAAGGTTTTCCCCCTTTGTTTTTTAAAGGTCTTTTCCAAATCGCAAGGCCCACTAAAATAACACCCGCTATATTTCTAAAAAAAACAACCTCCAAAGAGCTCATGTGATCTGATGCCAGTTTTGCAAATGCACCCATGATCGCAAATGTAAAAGATGCGATGAGCATATAGAGTACACCCTTATTTATTTCTAAAATTCTTTTCATAATTGAAATTCTACTTACATTAACCTCTTTTTTGTATTATAATTTATAAATAATCTATACCAACAGGAGACAATTGATGTCTTATATAATAATTACTTTACTTACCGGTGTACTTTTTTACTACGTATTTAGAAGTTATTCAACATATGAAGCATATACGGCTGAAACTATGAAAAAGTATGCAGCTACACCCGAAGCTATTGAAAATAGTGACCTTGGACTTTTTGTAGCTCTTGTAGCAAAAGTTGCAAAAGCTGACGGAAAGGTGGATAATCTTGAAGCAGAACTCGTAGGACTAATGTTTGACGATGTTTCTTCTGTGTTTCCAGAACCTCAAAAAACGCGCGAAATTCTCAAAGATATTTTTGCAAGAGAAAAAGATCGAAGCGATAATGTTAAAGAGATCGCACAAAGATTAGGGGATGCTACACATAAAAATACTACCCAGCAAGAAAAATTTATGGGCTTTTTAATCCAGCTTGCTTTTGCAGACGGTCAAGTAAGTAAAGAAGAAGAGGAGCTTTTACAGATCATTGCTGAGACAATGAGAGTAAATCCGGGAGTTTACCATCAAATCTTTGATCATTTTGAAGAGATGATTAAAAATATTCAACCACAACACACTGTAAAAAATGCTTACAATATTTTAGGTGTATCTGAAAATGATGATATGCAGACAATTAAAAAAGCGTATAGAAAACTTATACGAAAATACCATCCGGATATTATTGCATCACAAACTCATTCTGAAAAGCACATGGAAGATGCAACTAAAAAAACACAAGAGATCAATCAGGCGTATGAACTGATTAAAAAAACAAGAGGAGAGTAATTCTACTCCTCTGTGTAATCAGCTTCCCAGAAAAAATCTATCCACATTTTTGCCTCTTTAATCCAAAAAGTAGGCTCATATTTTGAAGTATGTTTATAAAACAGTGTAGCTGAAATAAACTCTATATTTTCAAAATTATTTTGAAGGTACTCCATTACAAACTTTAGTGTCTCACCGCTGTCTGATATATCATCCACTACCAAAACTTTTTTATGTTGTTCAAATTTACATTCCCCAAAAAGTTTGATAGCATCACGTTTCGTCGTATCGTCATATAACTCTGTACGTATCGTTTGAACATCTCTTAAATCAAGACCTTCAGCCAAACAATGTCCAAGTGTCAGACCACCCCGTGAGATCGCAACAATGCCGTCAGGCTTTTGTGTTTCAACTTGTTTGAGTAACGCTTTTGTATCGGTTCTAAACTCTTCATATGTGTAATAGTGTTTCAAAATATTCCTATAGATTTAAATTTTCCAACGTTGCATAATATTTGCTAAAGAATTTTGCTAGTATACTATATCCATAAATAAAATAAAAGGTCATACAATGATGAAAAATATCTCTAAGATTGCTTTATCTTTAACGCTTGCAGCTTTCGTATCTGCTTGTGGTGATAAAAAACCAGAGCCTCAAGATCAGCTTCCAACTGATTTTCAGTGTAAACAAGAGAATGTTCTTGCACCTACTTGGACTTGTATCCCTGATGTACCGGGTTACTATTCAGGTGTTGGTGTAGCTGATAAATCTGCTGCAGGTATTGCACACATGAGAAGAGTTGCTGTTATGAACGGTAGAAGTGACCTAGCGCAACAGATCCAAACACAAGTAAAAGACAAAGTAGAAGGTTTTACTCGTGCTACTGGTAACGGTTCAGCTGAAACTGTAGATATGGTTACAACTGCAGTAACAAAACAAGTTGCAAAAGTTGATCTAAAATCTTCAAAAGCTGTAAATATGTGGCAAGCACCATCAGGAGCTATCTATATGCTAGTTACTGTTCCAGAAGGTGAAGTAAACAAAGAGGTTAAAAAAGCTGTAAAAACTAGCTTCAAAAACGACGAAGCTTTATGGCAACAATTCCAATCTAAACAAGCTCTTGAGCAATTAGATAAAGAGTTCCCAACAGAGTAATCACTCTTAAAAAAGTCTCCCCTGCTTCGGGGAACTTTTTGTAAAAAAACTCTCAAAATATTTGATCCACGATCGAATACTTTGCATTCGTCTCTCTATAGTACTTCCACTTAAATTATATGCTTGAAAATCTTCTTCGTTTTGCTCTAACTTTTTCAACTGCGCAAAACATATAGGTTCAGAAAAAATAATTCTAGCAAACTCTTCTAACCTTTTTTCGATGTTTAAAGTAAGCAGGCGCTCTCCACGCTCTGTTAAAAAGATCTCTGAATCACGCTCTTGACATACCCTCATCCATTTTAAAACATTTAGATAATAATCGTATTGCCTTGAGACAATATCAAACTCATCAGTTACACTGGTTTTTGTAGGATGTTCCTCTTTGGCGATATTTAAAAAGATTGCATGTACTTTCTCAAAATCGTTTGCCTGAGGAAACGGAATCGTCCGATCAACTAAAATGGTTTTATTTTTCTCTAACAGATCGAGTCTAAAAGAGCTTTTACGATCAAAGACAAATGCCTTCTCTTGATCATGCAAAGCCGTAATTATATTGCCGTCATAATAAAAAGGGATAAATCGAAAGATATCGTCTTGGTAATAAAAAACAAAACTTCTGACCTCTTTTCTCTGCCCTTTGAGTTGGGTTTTCCAAAAGAGCTCCGGGTATAACAGCTGTCTGATGTTGATGTTATTTCTATAGCCTATTTTGGCTTCTACCAAATTAACGCTGTTTTGCCCTTCATAACCGCCGTCAACCTCTATTTGCACCCCTTCAATATCATAGGGTACCGAGTCTAAACAAAAAGATAGTTTCCCTCGTAATCTTCCGCGGATAGTTAAGTTTGTCGCTTCACCGAAAACTTCATCCAACATTCCAGATATGCTTGCTATATCTAACGCTGCCGATTCACTTTTAAGATTAAGTGGATCAAGCGTTGTAATATCTACAGGTTGTTTAATCGTTTTTATTTCACACTGCGGCTCTTTTTCTATATAGATAAAAGGGTCTGTTTTTGCAATTCTGTAAAGTCCGTTTTCAATTGCCAAAATCGATAAAGAGTTTTCCTGCATCACTACAGGAAGGTGTTCTTTGTGATCCGTCTTGGTCATTAGTCTGGCTTCTTTGCCGTCTCTTTTTTTTATCTCTTCGGCCGAGATGTCAAAATAACCGTTTGTCTTAATATGTTCTAAGATATCAAGATCATCAAAGATGTGGTTCCATGCTTCATTGTTAGAGACTTTTTGCATAATGAACCTTAGTAGTTTGTTACAACCACTTCTGTAATCTTGCCTCTTTTTGAAGCGTTAGAGTTAATATTTCTCGTCGCTTTTACTTCATGGATAGTGTAGTCTTTATAGAGTTTATAGACATATTCTGCAGAAGAGTTTGAGAGCATAAAATATGCTCCTACATTATCGATATATTCACATAACTCTTTTAATCGAAACTGCATATCTTCATCAAACCCCTGATCTGTATAGCCCGTAAAACTTGAAGTCGCATTTAACGGAACGTAAGGAGGGTCAAAATAGACAAAATCCCCCTCTTTTACATGCTCTTTGATAGACTCAAAATCTCCGTTATTGATTTGTGTATTTTTTAAAAGCTCACTACACGCTTTTATATTTTCACTGTCACAATATTTTGGATTTTTATATCTTCCAAACGGGACGTTACACTCCCCTTTTGAATTTACTCTGTATAAACCGTTAAAACCGGTTTTGTTTAAATAGATAAAGCGGCTTGCTCTTTGAATACTGTTAAGTTTGTCAAACACTTTTTTATCTCGATCGAGTGCTCTTGTTTCATAATAATAATCCGATTCATTTTTATGTTTTGCCAAATCTTTGATCAATTCATCAGGATTGTCTCTAATTGTTTTATAAAGGTTTGTAAGTTCTGTATTGTAATCGTTTATAAAGGCATTTTGCGGTTTAAGTTCAAAGAAAAGTGCCCCGCCTCCGATAAAAGGTTCGAAGTATCGATTGTACTGTTTTGGCATCAATCGTTTGAGATCGGAGAGTAGCTGTCTTTTTCCACCTACCCATTTTATTATTGGCTTACACATCTTCTACCTTCATTTAATATACAGAATCTTACTACGTCAAAAACACATTTTTTAAAAATATGTCAAAATGCAATTTGGCATTATATTTAAAGGTAGCTCAAATTTAGATATAATTCCAAAAAAAATATACTTCTTTTAAGGTACATCTCATGAAAAAAATCGCCATTATCGGTCGTCCGAATGTTGGAAAAAGCTCACTATTTAACAGACTAGTCAAGAAACGTGATGCAATCACATCCGATCTGGCAGGTACTACAAGAGATATTAAAAGAAAAGTAGCCATTATAAATAATAAACAGGCAGAGCTTTTAGATACCGGTGGTCTTGACAAAGGTTGTGAACTATATGACAAGATCAAAGAGATGAGTTTAAAAGCAGCATATGCAGCAGATATCATTCTCTATATGGTTGATGGTAAAGGTTTACCTGAAGAGGAAGATAAAAAGCTTTTTTATGAGCTCCAAACTCTTGGAAAAGATGTAGCTCTTGTTGTTAACAAAATCGATAATGACAAGATGAAAGAGAAACTTTGGGACTTTTACGAATTTGGAACTGATGCTATTTTTGGAATATCTGTAGCACATAACAGAAATACAATTGCTCTACTCGATTGGCTATATGAGAGAATCCCTGATGAGGATATCATTGTCGAAGAGGAGGAACAAGAGGTTGTTTCTGTTGATGAAGAGGAACTTAGTGATGAAGAGTTCTTTATGGAAGATAAAAGCGATGATGAAGAGGATGGCTACTACTACTGGGATGCAGATGATGAAAGCAATTTTGAAGATGATTCAATCTTTGCAGAAAATGACAACATCAAAGAGTATGATCCAGAAGATGACAACCATATAAAAATCGCTATTATCGGGCGTACAAATGTCGGTAAAAGTTCACTTTTAAATGCTCTTTTACATGAAGAACGTTCAGTTGTTAGTAGTGTAGCAGGGACAACTATAGATCCTATTGATGAGACTATCGTTTACAAAGACAAACAACTCACATTCGTAGATACTGCCGGTCTTCGCCGTCGCGGTAAAATTGTAGGTATCGAGAAGTATGCTCTGCTTCGTACGAAAGAGATGCTTGAAAATGCAAATATGGCCTTAATCGTTTTAGATGCAAGTGAACCTTTTAAAGACCTTGATGAAAAGATTGCGGGACTTGTAGACTCGAATCGTCTGGCTGCTATTATCGTACTTAACAAATGGGATATCTCAGATAAACAAGAGCACGATAAAATCATCCAAGAGGTACGCGACAGATTTAAATTCTTGGCATACGCACCGATCATTACTCTCTCGGCAAAATCGGGGCAGCGTGTTGATAGACTTCACGACATGATTCTGAGCATCAATGAAAACTATACACAAAGAATTCCAACTTCACAACTCAACGAAGTATTACAGCGTGCACTTAGACGCCACACACTTCCAAGTGTAAGCGGACAGGTAATTCGTATCTACTATGCGACACAGTATGAAACAAGACCACCGAAAATTGCACTCGTTATGAATAAGCCAAAAGGTTTACACTTCACATATAGAAGATATTTGGCAAATAAATTTAGAGAAGCATTTAATTTTGAGGGGACACCTTTACTGTTTAAGGCGAAGAAAAGAGGGTAAGGTAGCGTTCCTTTGGAACAACCTTATCCCCTATTTTCAAGGGAGAAGGTTAAAACGGTTTTATTACTACCATTGCAACAATTACCAACATCAATAATGTTGGAATTTCGTTGTACATTCTAAAGAATTTTCCACTTTTTGTACATCGATCAGCTTCAAAATCTCTGCGAAACTTCTCTAACGACACAAAATAGATCACTAAAAATACAACAAACAAGATTTTTGCATGTAACCAAGCGTTACCGCTAAAACCGAGACTGTATGCCAGATAACCACCACTTAAAAGTGTAGCCCACATTGCAGGAACACCGATATACTTAAAGAGTTTATACTCCTGAATTTTCACAACCTCTACAAAACCTTTGTTCTCGATGTTCTCTGCATGATATACAAATAATCGAGGAAGGTAGAATAAAGCGGAAAACCAAGATATAAACGAGAGTACATGAAACCATACTACCCAGTCATACATCTTTGTATCCTTTAAAAGTTTTTCTCTAAATAGATAGAGTTATAGTTTGAACCACCGTGAACACCGCTAAAAGTTCCAAATATCCCTGAACGATGTTTCATTACAACACCTAAGTAGAGTTCCTCCAAAGGTTTTGATCCTATAAGTTTTCCAAGATCAAAATCTATACTAAGATCAAGATAATTTAAAAATTTGGAAGTTGGAGAAGTTTTAAGCTCTGCATCAAGTTCTTCAATTTGTAACAGTCTTGTTGTATAGGAGAGTCCTTCACCAAGACCTAAACGAACACGATTATCCAAAAAATCAAGGTTCCAAAATGCTTTGATGTAAACATCTGCACCATAACAATCTTCAAAGTTGTTTTCATTGTAATAAACAAAACCAGCTTTAGCGTAAAGATCTATAGGCCACTCATTTACGTTACTATACAATAACTTACCAGCATCAACAGAATAAAGCTTATACTCTTTATGATCTGGATCTACGTCACCTAATAAAATATCCCCAAGATCTTTAACTGAAGACCAACCATAAACACCACGAATTGAATATTGATTTTCACTAGCAGATAAGCTAGTGAAAAATAGCAGTAGAATACTTAAAAAAAATATTTTATGCATCAACCACTTCTAAGTCTTTTAATGACTCAGCACCATGAGAAACAACTCTTTCATGTAAACGACGAAGTGCTTTTGTAGCACGCTCAACTGCAAGATCGATTGCAGCATCTAAATCTTCATCATGTTGTGTAATAATTACAGGGTTAGCGTGAGCAACTTTAATATTGAACTCTACCATTACACCTTTTTTCTCAGATGCTACAACACAGTCAATACTTGTAATATCTAGTGAATATTTTCTAAATGCTTCAACAGCGTTTCCAATGTGGTCTTTTGTATTGTCAGTTAATGTAATATCTTTTGCACGAATTTGTAAATTCATAACATATCCTTTATATAGGGCTTTTATACCCTTTAATTTACTCAAATAATAGCAAAATAAAGCTAAGATGAGTATAATACGAAAAAAAATAGGAAGAGATGTATGAGAGTTTTTACAGGAATTCAACCATCAGGAGATCTGCATTTAGGGAATTACTTCGGTTCCATTAAGCAGATGGTTGATGCACAAGAACAAAATGAGACTTTTGCATTTATTGCAAACTACCACGCTATGACATCACTTAATGACGGAGATCGTCTTAAAGAGTTAACGATGCAAGCGGCAACTGATTTTTTAGCACTTGGAATTGATCCTTCTAGATCAACGTTCTGGGTACAATCAGATGTTAAAGAGGTATTAGAGCTTTATTGGGTACTTTCATCTTTTACACCTATGGGATTATTGGAGCGTGCGCACAGTTATAAAGACAAAACTGCCAAAGGGATCGCAGCAAACCATTCACTATTTTCTTATCCTGTATTAATGGCAGCAGATATATTACTATTTTCTCCGGATGTTATTCCTGTTGGAAAAGATCAGATACAACACGTTGAGATCGCACGTGATATTGCTATCAAGTTTAACAATGAATACGGTGAAATATTTAAACTTCCTGAGTATCAAGTTGCTGAAAATGTTGCAACTGTACCCGGTACAGATGGGCAAAAAATGTCAAAAAGTTACGGGAACACTGTAAATATTTTTGGTGAAGAGAAAAAACAGCTTAAAACGATCAAAAAAATCGTAACGGAAAACGTACCGATGGAAGCTCCAAAAGAGTATGAAGAGTGTAATGTTTACAATATGGCAAAACTCTTTTTAAATGAAAATGAGTGCCAACTGCTTCAAGAAAGATATCAACGAGGCGGAGAGGGGCACGGCCACTTCAAACTTTACCTTCACGATGTAATTTGGGAGTATTTTAGACCATACAGAGAAAAGCGTGAATATTTTGAAACACATCAGGATGAAGTGAGAGAGATTTTAAATGCCGGTGCTGATAAAGCAAGAGCCGTAGCCTCTGAACTTATTGAAAAAGTTAGAAGCGTTACGGGAATCAAATACTAAAAGGTAAAATTATTTAATTTTACCTTTACCTTTTAAAGTGTTACCTTTTCTATCAACAGCAACCATCTCTAGAGAGTCACCTTTAGCACCGATACCTTTGATATCGAATTTAAAGATTGGGTTTTTAGATAGGTATTGAGAAGTAGACATCTCCATTACAGTTTCACCGTTAACAGTAGCAACAACGTGAGTAATGAAGTTAGCATTTTCTCTGTCACCAGTTTTTTTCTCCGCCATGTTGTATGTAGACATCTCATGTTTAGCCATTGCTTTAACAGAAACTACGCCGCCTTTTAATTTTGCTTTTACTTTAATATCAGCCATTTTTTATCCTTATATTTTTTCTTATTCATTCACTATCTGCCTTTTATAAGACAAGCTTTAGTCGCCAAAGTGGCGCAAACGTAGCCAATTTTGGAGCTTTGCTTCAATGGCGTACATATAAATCTTTAACCTTCACATCCACCAAGTGCAACATCTAAAGTTTGTTTAGCAGCATAAAGTTTACCGTCAGTACCTTCAGCTACGATAGTAATAGTACCAGATTTAGCCATTTTGATTTTAATTGAATAATCCATAACATCGTATTTAGATACAGTGTAAACACATACAGCAGCTTCTGGGTTAGCATCTTGGAATACTGCTACAGTTTTAGCAGGAACAGATACTGAAAAATCTACTGGAATTGCACCACCGTTAGATGCAACAGCTTTTTTAGGGCTGTCAGATGCAACTTTAGCAGCAGTTAATTTAACATTACTCATAGTGAGGTCTTTTTTACCATACATTGCCATGATAGCATCATCAACAGTGTGTGCAGTCCATACAGCTGGTTTAGATTTTCTGAAATCCTCAGCTCTTACGCTTGCAGGTACAACAGCTAAAGCTAATGCACCTAAAGTCATACTTAAAAATTGTCTTCTTTCCATAATCTTTTCCTTACTTTGAAATTAAATATTATTGTATAATGTGTTAGCTTATTTTAAACCCTCTATATGTTGAGCAAGTGCTTTCATATCAGCTTCGTTTAATTTTGCCACTTGACCTTTCATCACACCTTTCATAGGACCACCGTATGTTCCATCTTTATATCCTTTTAAAGCAGCAAGAGTTTTCTCTGCTTTCCAACCTTGAATCACTTGTGATTTTCCTAAAGCTTTTTTCTCACCGTTTGCACCGTGACACGCTGTACATTTTGCAAAGTTAGCGTCTGCACTTAAAGCTGCCGCACCTAAAATTCCTAACGCGATGATTGTTTTTAATAAAGTTTTCATTTGAAACTCCTTTTTTTATTTTGTTAAGAGTAGTATAGAAAATAATTGTGAAGTGATTGTGAAGTGGATTCAGATTTAAAATGTAATGGTAAAAGCTGTATATTTCTCTTCAACAGAATCGACGCTGATCCCAAATCCATACTCATCTACAATAGATTTTACAATATGCAGACCTATCCCAAATCCACCCGTAGAGTTTGTAAATCTAGCATAACGTGTGAAAAGGTTCTCCAAGTTCTCTTTGGCTATCCCTATGCCGCTATCTTTAATAGTTAAACTCTTTTGATTAACTGCTATCTCTATTGTTCCGTTAATAGTATTGTATTTAATAGCGTTTGAAAGAAGATTATCAATTACCTTTATAAGTTTTTTCCGATCAATGTTTAAAACAATCTCTTCTTGAAAATTCTCAATTATCTCAATATTTTTTATTTTTGCCAAAGAGTTGAAATACTCTACTCTCTCATCTAGGACTTCATTGAGTATAAGCTTTTCATCGTGTGATACAAGTTTATGCTTGAGTACTAAAAAGGTAAGATCATCATAGATGTTTGAAAGTGTTTTTGCCCCTATCTCAATTCTGTTTATCACCTTTTGAGAGAACTTGTTTTGCTCCTGAGTTTGAAGCAGTTCAATGTTTGTTAAAATCGTACTAACAGGTGTATTTAACTCATGTGTCGTATCTTTGATAAATCTATCAAGTAGATAGAGTGTATCCTTCATAGGACTCAGTAAAAGTCTGAGTAAGAAATATCCTACACTCAGCATAAATATTAAGAAGATACTGGCAAACAAAACTATCGTACGTAACAGTGAAGATTCAAAATTTTCATCCCCTGCCATCTCAACTATAATATACTGCGCTCCCAAATAATATTCATCACTGTTTTTCAGATAGCGTGCTATCATATTTTGCGTCATCTGCAGAGCACTCAAATCAAGCGTAGGATTTTGTTTTGTTGAATATAGAAGTTTATAATCTTTGTCGTAAAGGGTAGTTTTAAACTTTTTATCCCAAGGATAGAGTAACTCGTTTGTCGTATCGTTTTTCAGATCTTTGAGTTTTAGAGTTAATTCATTGGCATAATCATTTAAAGCGACCAACTGCTCTTGATTATAGATCTCTTTTTGTGAACTGTAATAAAGATATACACCTAGTCCCGTGATAACCAGTGTAAAAAAGATATAGAGTAATAAAAAGTTTCGAAGCGTTTTCTTGCTACTTTTGGATAAATTTATATCCAGATTTTTTAATACTGACAATTGTATCCTTTCCTAAAATTTGACGCAGATGTTTAATGTACGTTCGTACGGCACTCTCACTGCTCTCTTCATCATATCCCCACAATCTGTTCTCAATCACTTCATGACTTACTAATTCATTTTTATGCTGTAAAAAAAGTTTTAAAAGTTGCAGTTCCTTATTCGCTAGTGATATTAAAACACCGTTTTGTTTTAATGTATCATTGCCTGTATCAAAACTGCATCCATTTGGCAGCGTTACTTCATCACTTTTATTATGGTAAAACTCTCTTTTTAAAAGTGTTTCAACTCTTAGTTGCAACTCTTTGAGTGCAAACGGCTTTTTTATATAGTCATCACATCCGCTATCATAGCCACTCTCTAAGTCTGCTATACCACTCAAAGATGTAATAAAGATGGCAGGTGTTTCATTTTGTCTGTCTCTTATTTCACTTAAAAGTTCAAAACCGCTCATTTTAGGGACATTTACATCAAGTAGAAGTAGATCAAAATTATTTTCGTAGGCCTTTTCACCGGCATCTTCTCCGTCAAAACTGCTGATCACTTCATACTCTAAAGATTCTAAAAAATCTTTAACGGTTTCATGCAATGCCATGTCATCTTCAAGAAGTAATATTTTTTTCATACTTAAATTATAACATTGTCTGTAAATATATAAATTGTTTTTGGAGATAGAAGCAAGAAGAGGTGCTTCTAAAGTGATTGGAGTCTAGCAATTATAAGATACTAAAAATGTATCTTATAACTTTTTAGTTGCTTTTGTTATAGCAAACTTTTTACTCCAGATAGGATCTTTTAAATCTAAAAGACCTTTTATCTCGTCATTTACTAATCTGTAACTTAAGTTTACTTCAACTTTTTTAGCACCAGGCAATTTATCAACTTTCAAGACTTTTTTCCCTTTTGCAGGAATACTCATATCTTTAGATTGTTTTCTTGCCATATGAGGCGTACTCTCTTTCCCTTTTCTTCTCGTGTACGTAGTAGTTAAAGAGATAGTTTTATTTTCTATAACTTTGTCTCCGGTATCTTTATAAACTACATCTAAAACTAATTCTCTTCCACCAAAACCGCTAGGGATATTGTGAGGTTGAGGGTTTGTTATAGTGATAAGAAGCTTATTCTGCTTTGTTGACAATGAAAGTTTTAATGCATCTTCCCACATCGCTGAAGAGTGAGCACCCATAAAACCATGATTTCTTACAGTTCTGATTTTTTGTTTTCCATTAATGCTAAATGTTGCAGCGACATCTTGTTTCTGTGGTCCCATATGACATGTCACACATGCCTGGTCCCCTTTGTACTCAGCTTCCATATTTGTAAAGACTAAGCCTTTTTTCACACTTCTGTCATTTGCATGACATACGAAACAAAGTCTGTTAGGTGTTTTATCCATAAAATCGTGGTGTATAGTTTTATGATATGGAGATTGAGCATCATCATATGGTCCCGTCATAGTTCCAGACGGTGTCCATTCAACTCTATCCATTCCACGTTTTTTCTCATCGTATTCATCATGGATTTTATCTACATTATGACATACGACACAATTGATCCCCTCACTGATAGCATTATCGTTAACTGCTTTGTTAACATTACTACCTTTATCAAGGCCCATAACAGCTGCTATCTCATAATCAATACCGGTATCTGTTACTGAAATTCGAGGATTGTGGCATGTTGCACACTCAATTTTTACACTATTAAGACTTTTTCTTGTTTTTCTACTTACATACTCTATACTTTTTCTAAAGTACTCATCATTTTTAAAGTGGCTTTTTGCATGCCAAGAGTTGCTCCACTCGTCCACTATTCTTTTGTGACACGTTTTACAACTTGTAGACTCTTGATACTTTTCATCTACCTTAACAACTTCAGCACCATAACTAAAACTAACTGCGAGTAAAAAAACTAGAAAAATCTTCATATGTTATCCTCTTTGTTTATCTAACCAGACCATAAGCCCTTTTTGAGCATGTAATCGATTTTCAGCTTCAGAAAAAACTATCTCACTATGCTCTTCTAAAACTTCTTCACTTACCTCTTGACCACGATATGCCGGTAAACAATGAAGAAATTTTGCACCTTTTTTTGCTAAACACATCATAAGACCGTCTACAATGTAACCGTCAAAATCTTTAATACGTTGCTCTTTTTCATCCTCTTGCCCCATAGATGCCCAAGTATCTGTCGTTACAATTGTGGCATCCGTAATAGCCTCTTTTGGATCATTGCTTACTTTAATAACAGCCCCGCTCTCTTTTGCAAGTTCGTAAGCCTCTTTAAGTACATCGCTATCTACCTCATACCCTTTTGGTGTTGCTATACGAAGCTCAAATCCGAGTTTTGCAGCTAACATCAACCAAGAGTGAGTCATATTGTTACCATCTCCCACATATGCAACTACAAGATCTTTTTCCATACCGTATTCAAGTATAGTCATATAATCTGCAAGAAGTTGTACAGGATGGTATGAATCTGTAAGACCGTTTACTACAGGAACCTTAGAGTATTTTGCAAACTCTTCGATCATTGAGTGTTCAAAAGTTCTAATCATAACCATGTCACACATTCTGCTAATAACACGCGCAGTATCTTTAACGGGTTCACCGCGACCTAAGTGGATATCACGGTTTGATAAAAAGAGGGCATGTCCACCGAGTTGGAACATTCCGGTTTCAAAACTTACACGAGTTCTTGTTGAACTTTTCTCAAAAATCATCGCTAAAGTTTTGTTTTCCAGCTCTTTGTTATATATACCGTTTTTCAAATTTTTTTTAATACTAAGACCTAGATCAATAATCTCTAATATCTCTTCTTTACTAAAGTCTTTTAGTGTTAAAAAATGTCTCATTCTCTGTCCTAAATTTTTAAATAAGCATCAATTATACTATTTTTTTAGAAGTTTTGCTACTTCTTTGGCGTGATATGAAATAATTATATCGGCACCTGCACGTTTGAATGCTACCATAGTTTCCATCATCACACGATCATAGTCGATTAAACCTGCCGCTCCGGCATGTTTTAACATTGCATATTCACCGCTTACATTATATACGGCTAACGGTTTTGTTGTGTTGTCTTTAATCTCACGTACAATATCAAGATAAGCAAGAACCGGTTTTACCATTAAAATATCTGCACCTTGTGCCTCATCTTCGATCGATTCAGCGATCGCTTCACGACGGTTTGCAGGATCCATCTGGTAAGAGCTTCTGTCTCCGAAACTCGGTGTAGATTCTGCCACGTCACGGAAAGGTCCATAGTATCCTGAAGCAAATTTCGTTGAGTAACTCATGATTGGAAGGTCTTCATAGCCTGCCTCATCAAGTGCATCTCTAAGTGTTTCAATAATACCGTCCATCATCCCTGAAGGTGCGATCATATCAACACCCGCTTTTGCATGAACAACAGCTTGTTTACCCGAAAGCTCTAAAGTTGCATCATTAACAACCGTTTCTCTCTCTTCATCGATAATTCCACAGTGTCCGTGATCAGTGTATTCACAAAAACAAAGATCAGTTACTACAAACATATCTGGATGTTCAGCTTTGATCGCTTTTACCGCACTTGCAATAATTCCGTGCTCGCATAATGCATCACTTCCAACCGAATCTTTCGTATCGGGGATACCGAATAGTATAATAGAGTAGATCCCTAACTCTTTTAACTCTTCACACTCTTTGACAGCAACATCAATACTCATCTGATACACGCCCGGCATAGATGCTACTTCAGTCTTAATCCCTTCCCCACTTCTTACAAATAATGGATAGATAAAATCATCAACACTCACTTGTGTTTCTCGTACTAATGCACGTAAATGTTTGTTTAAACGTGTTCTACGAAATCTTTGGAACATAGTTTTTAACCTTTTTTGCTATAATTGTGATTATTTTACCATTATAAAGATTAATAAATGAATATAGAGATATCAGAAGTAGCAAATTTACCCTCACGTTTTGGCGACTTTAAAGTCAAAGCATTTAAAGAGGGACATAAAGAACATTTAGTTATCTATTCAAAAAATTTAGATGATATTCCCATCGTACGAGTACACTCGGAATGTTTAACCGGAGATGCGATCGGCAGCCTAAAATGTGACTGTCGCGATCAACTCGAATATGCTTTAGAGATGGCAAATGAAACAGGTGGAATGGTGATTTATCTTCGTCAGGAAGGAAGAAATATTGGGCTTCTTAATAAAGTGAATGCTTACGCTCTGCAAGATCAGGGTTACAATACCATAGAGGCTAATCATCAACTTGGGTTTTCTGCCGATGAAAGAAGCTATGAGATAGTTACATTTATATTAAACCACTTTAATATTGAAAAGATCAAACTTCTTACAAACAACCCTGCTAAAGTCAATTCTATTAGCGGAGTTGAGATTGTTGAGAGGATCCCTATTGTGATGCAATCAAATAAACATAATGAAGGTTATCTCAACGTCAAACGTGATGAGATGGGACACCTCATATAAAGTAAGGTATAGAGATGGTAATAAGTATAGAAGAAGATAATTTAAATAGTGCCATCAACAAACTCAAAGCACGAGAAGATATTCTTCACGAATTTAGTACCCTCTCCGGATTTGGAAGTTGGGCTATAGATTTACAGACTCAGTCTACAGAGTGGTCTGAAAATCTATACAACATCTATCAAATCCCAAAACATACACCTATCAACTTCGAAACCTTTTTAAATATTATCTTACCTGAATATGTCGAAGAAGCTAAAAAGATTATAGCACTGTCTAGAACATCAAGAGAGATTTTCACCTTCCAAGCAAAAGCGAAACGGGGAGATGGAGAGATAATAGACATACTTATCAATGGAAAAACTCTCTTTGATGAAGATGGTACACCTCTAAAGTTTATAGGCTCCACACAAGACATTACAGATATTATAAAACTCCAACAAGAAGCAAAAGAGTTATCGGAACTTGTAGAGCAATCATCCAATGAGATATATATTGTTGATTTTAATACGTTAGAGTATCTTTACGTAAACGAGGGTGTAACAAAAGCACTTGGTTACACTAAAGAAGAGTTGTTACAGATGGGTATTAAAGATGTCAATCCTTATCTCAAAAACTCTGAAATTAAAAATCTAAAACAGTTACTAGAGAATAATGGACATATCCTTAATAAAACTATCCATCAAAGAAAAGACGGTACTTTATACTATGTACAATCATATTTACATATTATAGAGTACAAAAATAAAAAAGCGTATGTTATCTTCGATACCGATATTTCTCAAATAATAGAACTCGAATCAGAGTATAAAAAACAAGCTAAAATCTTAGAAAATATTCACGACTCCGTTATTAGTACAGATAACTGCGGCAATATCATCACATGGAACAAAGGAAGTCAAAGACTTTTTGGTTATGAAGCACCAGAGGTGATCGGACAGAATATCAAAATCATCTATAGTAAAAATAATAAAGTCAGCCTCTCTGAATGTTTTGAAAACATCAATAACGGTAAAAACCTCAATGAAGAGTTTTTGATGATTAAAAAAGATGGTACGGAGATTATATGTGATATATCTCTGAGCGTATCAACCGATACTCATCACAATATAAACGGTTATATAGGATACATACAAGATATCACTAAACAAAAAGAAACCCAAAAGATGCTTGATATCCAGACTGAAAAGCTACGACATCAAGCGCATCATGATATGCTTACAAATCTTCCAAACAGAGTTTTATTTAGAGACAGACTCAATCAAAACATAGCTACTGCAAAAAGATATGACAAAAAATTTGCACTTTTATTTATCGATCTCGATCAGTTTAAAAATATCAACGATTCCCTGGGGCACCATATTGGTGATGAAGTTTTAATTGAAGCTTCAAAACGTTTAAGCAGTGTAATTCGTGAAGAGGATACCCTTGCAAGACTCGGCGGTGATGAATTTACCATTATCCTAAAAGATATAAAAGATGCAAAAAGTGCTACCGTTGTTGCACAAAAAATTATAGATGTTTTAAAAGATCCCATCATTATTCAAGAGCTTGAACTCTACGTCTCTTCAAGTATAGGGATCGCTGTTTATCCCGACGATACTAAAGAGGGGGATAACCTTTTAAAGTATGCAGATGCTGCTATGTATAAAGCAAAAGATGAAGGTCGTAACAACTATCAGTACTATTCATCAGAGATGACCGAATCTGCATTTGAGCGCGTTATTATGGAGCAGAGTCTGCGTGTTGCAATCCAGCAAGAGAACTTCCTTGTATATTATCAACCTCAAATTGATTCAGAAAATAAAAAAGTTGTCGGGATGGAAGCACTTGTAAGATGGGAACATCCCGATGTCGGAATCGTATCACCCGCAAACTTTATCCCTTTAGCTGAAGAAACGGGGATGATCATCCAAATAGACCTTATTGTTCTTAAAAAAGCGATGACACAGTTTAAACAATGGTATGAGCAAGGATTTGTTCCGGGGAAACTCTCTTTGAACTTATCGGCAAGACAGATAGAAAACAGTAATTTTATTGAGATACTTTCAGAGACTATGCAGACATTGGCATTTGATCCAAAATGGCTTACATTAGAGGTAACCGAGAGTCAAATTATGAAAAATCCGGAAGACTCGATTCAAAAGCTCAAAGAGATCAATGCACTTGGAATCGAAATTGCGATTGATGATTTCGGTACGGGGTATTCATCGTTAGCATATCTGAAAAAACTTCCTCTAAATAAACTTAAAATCGATAAAGCCTTTGTAGACGGATTGCCTCATGATGAGGAGGATATTGCAATCTCTAAAGCGATTATTGCACTTGCTAAAATTTTAAATCTAGATCTTATTGCAGAGGGTGTTGAGACAAAAGAGCAACAAGAGTTTATGCTTGAGAATGGATGTAATGTTATTCAGGGATACTATTACTCCAAGCCTATCGACTCAAGTAATATGGAAAAATTTTTACTTGCTAATTAAACTTGCTCTCTTGTAAAGCTGTGATTCTACGAATTGCAGTATCTGCTTCTCTAAAAAGTTCCTCTGTAATTTGTGTGAGCTCTTTATAGTATAGTTTTAATTTATCGTATTCTAAAGCATCCATATTTTTATTTAGAATTTTAGAGAAGAAACCACTCTTTCTTTGTTTTTGATTTTGATAGATCTCGTACACTCTGCTATAATCTTTATGCCATCTTTCATGTGTTCTATCCAAACGCTCAAACAGTTGATGACCTAAGATTTTTTTCATCATATCTTCATTGGCATAAAACCATTGACCGCAAGCACATTCCATTTTGCCAAGTGCCGTTGGTTCTTCTACGCTTTTGCCTTTTATGATACTCTCAATCTTCTCCATCTCTTTTTTATGAATATCTTTTGCAGCCTCCACAGCCTCTAACATCTCTGTCTTTGTCATTCTTATTCTCTTTTGCCTTAAAATTTATAAATTATATACTAATTACAAAAAATTAACAAATAAAGTTATATAATTAAATTAATTTTTTTAAAAGGATTAGTATATGGCACGTCCAACTCCAATAGATAAAGAGAAAGTATTAAATCCAAAGAAATACATTGTTTCAAAAACAGATCCTAAAGGGATCATAGAGTATGGAAACGATTATTTCGTCGAAATTTCCGGCTATACAGAAGCAGAACTCATAGGAAAACCTCACAATATTATCCGCCATCCAGATATGCCAAAAGTTGTTTTTAAAATGATGTGGGACAGAATCAATCGTGCCCAAAACATTATGGCTGTTGTAAAAAATCTTGCAAAAGACGGAAGCTACTATTGGGTTGTGACGGAATTTGAACCTAAAGTTGATCCTATTACAAACGAGATCATCTCCCATACGGCTTTTAGAAAAGCTGCACCAAAAAAAGCGGTTGAAACGATGGAGCCGATCTACCAAAAACTTCTAGAGATCGAGAAAGACGGCGGAGTTGAAGCAAGTGAAAAATATCTTCGCGGCTTTTTGGAAGAAAAAGGTGTAACATATGATGAGTTTATCAATGATCTCGTAGGAAACAAAGGGATTTTTAAAATATTTTTCACAGCTATGAAAAAACTCTTTTCGTAAAAAACACTTTTTTAGATAAAATATCCTTTTTGAAAAGGATGTTTTGTTGAATCTACAATCGAAACTGCAAGAACTACAATTACCGGATAATTTTTTTACTAATGTTCAAAAATACAAAGAACACCTCAATAAATGGAATAAGATCCATAACCTTACAGGTGCAAAGGATGAGCAAACTTTAGATGAGTTTATCTTTGATGCTGTTTACCCTGTAAGCTTTTTACCTAAAGTTAACTCTTTAATGGACATAGGAACAGGTGCAGGATTTCCAGGCATGATCTTAGCCCTTGCCCTTCCTGACACTCAAGTCACTTTAGTAGAACCGCTCGCTAAACGTGCAAGTTTTTTACAATTTATCAAAGCGAATTTAGGACTTGATAATGTAAGAGTTGTGAAAAAAAGAGTAGAAGAGATGGAGAGTGAAGTGTTTGATCTTATCACTTCACGTGCAGTAACCGATACAAAAATGCTTTTAAATTTAAGCAAAAACCATAGAGATTCCCATACAAAACTCTTTTTCTATAAAGGTGAAAAAGTTTTTGATGAAGTGAATGATGTTGTAGAAAATATGCAATATAAAATTATCGAAACACAAAACAGACATTACTTACTTTTAGGAGAACAACTATGATATTGAAAATTTTACTAGTTATCGGTGTAATTGCCGTCGTATACTTTATGTTTATCAAAAAAAAGCCGATTAGTTCTAAGAGTGAAAAGAAAGACACTAAACTACAACCTAACGACATGATCGAATGTGCAAGTTGTGGAGTTTACGTTGAAGTAGATGAGGCAATTCTGAGTAGTGGTAAATATTACTGCTCTCAAGAGTGTGTAGATAAGGACAAATAATGTTACTCTTTGGCCACCGTTTTATAGAAAGTGAGAATTTTTATCATATCTCTGATATAGATGATATTACTCATACGCCACCGTCATCTAAACTATATCTCGCATTTCATGAAGATAACCTAGATATTATCAACTATCTTCAAACAAACAGCATCGTTTTTGCACTCAATGTGCAAAATATAACAGAGATCATTTATGCTTCAGCACTCGGTGCACACTACATTGTAGTGCCGAAAAGTTTGGCAAAAACAGCGCAGAACATTGCCGAAAACTATCTTTTCGATTCAAAAATCCTAGTCCATATAGAGGATGAAGAGGAGATAGAGGAGTTGGCACTGCTAGGTGTTGACGGCGCCCTGTTTGCAGAGGCAATAGTAAAGATAAGCTAATGCCTTTTTTACTCTTTGTCGTAACATCGCTTCTTCTTTTGAGTGGATGTTCCGGCAAGTCACCGCAAACGAAACAATATGCAAATTTAACACCCTATTCCCCTCCCTTACAACAAGAGCTTTCTTATAAACTACACAATAAAACCCCTATAACACTTACGATCTATGAACAATACAAAAAGTGGGTAAATACCCCTTATAAATATGGAGGAACTACCTGTTACGGGATAGACTGTTCCTCGTTAGTACAACAGGTTTACAAAGATGGTTTTGGATTAAATATTCCAAGAGATACGAAACATCAGGCTAAAATTGGAACTTATGTGAAAAAACCTGAAATAAAAGAGGGGGATCTGCTTCTTTTTAAAACCGGCTATAGTTCAAGACACTCTGGAGTTTACCTTGAAGCCGGAAATTTTTTGCACACCTCAACAAAACACGGTGTGACAATATCTAACCTCAATAATCCCTACTGGAGGGAAAAGTATTGGCAGGCAAGACGTATTCTGAATTACTAAACTATTTTTCTCGGTATGTATGATTTTAACGATGTTAAAAGTTCATATGAAATGGTACCTGCAAACTTTGCTATATCTCTGGCATCGCTAAAGATCAGTAACTCCTCCTTATCACTTAAAAAAGAGCTGTTATCCATAGAAATTCTACCTGCAATACTTACATTTTCCGGTGTTTTATAGATGTTTGAACAAGCACGTAAAAAGCCGTCCCCGTAACCAAAGTCGTAATTGCTTACAACCTGTTTTTTTGTACTTTTAAAACTAGCGCCATACCCGACACAATCACCCTCTTTGACTACTCTTGAGGAGTTTTTTTTAGCATAAACACTCAGTACAGGTTTAAGATCCGGTTGCTCCATGCTGGCAGGAAACTCTAAACATCCATATGTTGCGATCCCTATTCTTACCATATCTTCATCAAAATTCTCTTCTCGAAATAGTGCCGCTGAGTTTGCCGAATGAAATGCGAGTGTGTATCCGTACTCCTCTGCCAACTCTTTTGATTTTTCTTTAAACAAGGCGAAGTTCTGCTTTTGAAAAGAGAAGTAATCCCCCTCTTCATCCGCAGAAGAATGGTGTGTAAAAACACCTTTTAGCTCTAAATTATTTTGTTTGATCATTGCAAAACTATTTTCAAGCTCCTCTAATGAAACACCGTTTCTGTTCATGCCGCTGTTTACTTTAAGTTCTACTTTTGTCCCTTCTGGAAACTTACTAATCAGCTTCATGTCATTAACAGTATAGTGAATTTTCTGATCTGCTTTTTGTGGAATTTCGGCAAGTACTAAAATATATTCAAAATAATCATAAATAGCCTCTGCTTCGGCGTGTGATCGAACTACCGCTTTGCTGATTCCGTATTCTTGTGCCATTTTTGCAATTTCACAAAGTCCATGTCCGTATGCATTATCTTTTAAAACAACGGCAACTTTATCTTTGCTTTTAGTTTTATCTGCGATAATGTCAAAATTATAAAAAAGATTGTTTTTATTGAGAGTTATATAAGCCATGGAGAAATTATACTATGTTAATACCAGAATTTGAGAAACAAAGCTTCACTCAAGTTGTTTTTCCTCATAAAAATACAGATTGGAACTGTTGTTTAGAGGATGCTAGAAAAAATTTTGTAAATATCATCAATGCGATCAGAAATTTTCAGCCATGTTTAGTTGTTTGTTATGACATAAAAGAGGTACAAAGCTATTTTAATGACCATACAAATATAAAGTTTGTAGAGTATACGGCAAACGATACATGGGCACGTGACAGCTCAGCACTTGCTGTTGAAAACGACGGTGAGATTAAACTGCTTAATTTCACGTTTAACGCATGGGGCGGTAAGTTTGAGGCAGAACTTGACAATAAAATGTCTCGCGCTATCGCTTCTGTTTATTCGGTCCCGTTAGAAGATGTAGACCTTATTTTAGAAGGTGGCGGTGTTGAAAGCAACGGTGAGGGACTCATCCTTACAACATCGGAGTGTATGCTCAACCCAAATAGAAATAAAGAGTTGACAAAAGAGCAAATGACACAAAAGTTAAAAGAGTGTTTTGGAGCCAAAGAGGTCTTATATCTTAATCACGGTTACCTTGCAGGGGATGATACAGATTCCCATATAGATACGCTTGCACGTTTTATCTCAAAAGACACGGTCATGTATGTAGCGTGTGATGACCCACAAGACGAGCACTACGAAGCATTAAAAATGATGGAGGATGAACTCAAAGAGTTTGTAATTGAACATAAACTAAAACTGATCAAACTTCCTATGAGTTCTGCTGTTTATGATGAAGATGAAAGACTCCCTGCAACTTATGCCAACTTTTTACTTGTAAACGGAGGAGTTTTAGTTCCAACTTACAATGTAAAAGAGGATGCAGAAGCTCTGGAGATCTTTAAATGGGCGTTCCCTGATCGCAAAATAGTTGCTATCGATTGTTCAACACTGATCCGTCAACACGGTTCACTTCACTGTGTCACTATGAACTTCGCTAGTGGAATTACTCTCTTGTAATTCCTCTTGTTCCAATATTGCCATACCACTTATTATCAAATATGTGGCAAGGGCAAAACCTATCGCTATCATTACCGTTCGTTTCAATTTTTCCATTTTTGTCATAATAAAATTGTATCAAATACTCTCTTAACACTTTTGTAACATTATTTGATTAGAATAGGTAAATTTTAGTTTAGAGGGTTATATATGAAGAAAATCATTCCATTATCATTACTTGCCGTATCGTACCTTGTTGCAAACGATCTACAAGTAGATACGATTAACGTTGAATCTACAGTAATTTCAGAAGTTGCAGAGAATGCACAAACTTCAGCTGACGTTGCAAAAGCACTTAGCGATAAAGTACCAAGTATCGATATGAATAGAAGAAGCGGTATCGCTAACGACATCTACATCCGTGGTCAAAAAAGGGATAACATCGTTGTAGAAGTTGACGGCACAAAAGTTTGCGGTGCATGTCCAAACAGAATGGATCCGCCGACATCACACATCGTTGCAAATCAAGTTGACAAGATAACGGTTATTGAAGGTCCTTACGATGTTGAGAGCTTTGGAGTTCTTAGCGGTGGTGTAAAAATCGAAACTAAAAAACCGACAAAAGATCTTAAAGGTTCAATTAACTTAGGTTTTGGTGCATGGAACTACAGAAAATTCGGTGCTACTGTAAGCGGTGGAAATGATTTTATCAGAATGATCGCAACTGTATCGGATGAATCTAGTGATCAGTATAAAGACGGAAACGGTGATACTCTAGCAGAGCAAGTTGATAATTACGGCACATCTACATATTTACCTCAATATCATGACACCCTTGCATACAAGAAAAAAAGTGCAATGGCAAAAGCCTATATCTCCACTTTTGAGAATCAAGAATTACGTCTTAGTGTAACTGCAAACAGAAGTGATAATATCCTTTATCCTAGTTCAAAAATGGATGCAAAATATGATGATTCAAATATTTACAGTGCCGAATACAATATTGACTCAATTAATGACAACTTTACAAATCTAAATCTTCAATATTATCATTCAGATGTTGACCACCCAATGGATACAAGATTCAGAACAACAACACCTATGTATATGACGAATCACTTAAAAACAAATATGGATGGTCTTAAACTTAAAAATACATTTGATATTACTGGACATGAGTTACTCTTAGGTCTCGATACTAGCAAAAGAACTTGGGAAGGTGAATACTACAGAACAAGTACTATAACAGGTGTAGACACTCCTCATACTTATCCTGTTTCTATTCCTAAAACAGAAACAGAAAATGCTGCTATCTTTGCAAAACTAAAAAAAGCATATGGAGACTTCAATGTTGAATTAGGTGCTAGATACGATAATACAAAAATAACAAATAATGGTGGTTATACTAATAATGACTACTCAGGTTTTAATGCTAATGTAATAACAACTTATAATATCAATAAAGAAAATAAGATTTTTGCCGGTTTTGGACAAGCTTACCGTGTTCCTGATGCAAGAGAACTCTACTTCATTTCATCAATGACTGGTAACTTAGTAGGATCAGAAACTCTGGAGCAAACAAAAAATCAAGAGGTAGATTTAGGTTATGAAACAGATAATCAATACTTCAAACTAAAAGCGAAAGCATTTTATTCTATGCTAGATAATTATATTTATTATCAAAAACAAATTAATGGTACAGCAATAATGATGAATAACTTTAAAAACATTAATGCATCAATTTATGGTGCAGAGTTAAGTGCATCAATATATGCTACTGATGATATCACAATCGATATGGGTGCTTCATATAAGGTTGGTAAAAAAGACGAAGCTTTAATAGGACAAACAGATACTGATCTTGCAGATATTGCTCCTTTACGCGGGAATATAGCAGTAAACTATGAGTATATAAACAATTCTATGGCAACTTTAGAAGTTCAAGCAAGTGATAGATGGGATAAAATAGATAGTGATAACGGTGAGCAAGAAATCGCTGGCTGGGCAGTTGTTAATGCGAAAGTAAAACATGCAGTAAATAAAAAGTTCGATCTTACAATCGGTCTTAACAATATCTTTGATGTAACATATGCTGTAAACAATACTTACGCAGACTTAACTCTTTTAACAGGTGGGGCAACTGATATAATGATTCTAAACGAACCGGGTCGTTACTTCTATACAAACTTAGACTTCAAATTCTAAACCCTCTTTAAGCCCGTAAAATACGGGCTTAAAATATGACTTAAAAAATTAACCCCTTTTTTATATCAAACAAGCTAAAATCCTTTTTATGATAGAAAGATACCCAACGAAAAAAATATATGTCGGAGATGTCGCTGTAGGTGGAGATGCACCTATATCTGTGCAATCTATGACATACTCAGATACACACAATGTTGCAGCAACTGTTGAGCAGATCAATCGTCTTCACTTTGCCGGATGTGACATTGTTCGTGTAGCCGTTCCCGATATGGAAGATGCACTGGCATTAAAAAGCATCAAAGAGCAGATCTCTCTTCCCCTTGTTGCAGATATACACTTTAACCATAAACTAGCACTCATTGCAGCTGAGTCAGTTGACTGTATACGTATCAATCCGGGTAATATCGGTTCTAAAGAGAAAGTTGCCGAAGTTGTAAAAGCATGCCAAGAGCGTAACCTTCCGATCCGAATCGGTGTCAATGCAGGAAGCCTAGAGAAAGAGTTCGATAACAAGTATGGTCAAACAGCCGAAGCGATGGTAGCAAGTGCCGAGTACAACATCAAATACCTAGAAGATTTAGGTTTTACAGATATCAAGATCTCTCTTAAAGCAAGTGATGTACAAAGAACGGTTGATGCCTACAGAATGCTTCGTCCTAAAAACAACTATCCTTTCCATTTAGGTGTAACAGAAGCCGGAACACTTTTTCATGCAACTGTAAAAAGTTCGATCGGTCTTGGAGCACTATTACTTGACGGTATCGGTGATACACTAAGAGTATCTATTACGGGTGAGCTTGAAGAGGAGATCAATGTCGGACGTGCAATCCTTAAAGACAGTGGTGCATTACCCGATGGACTGAACATTATTTCATGTCCAACTTGCGGTCGTATAGAAGCAGATCTTGTAAGTGCCGTAAGCGAGATCGAAAAAAGAACCGCGCACATAAAAACGCCGCTCAATGTAAGTGTAATGGGATGTGTAGTAAATGCGATCGGAGAAGCGGCTCATGCCGATGTTGCGATTGCGTACGGAAAAGGAAAAGGTCTAGTTATGGTTAAAGGTGAGGTTGTTGCAAACCTCGATGAAAAAGAGCTCGTTGACAAGTTTGTCGATGAAATTGAAAAAATGGCAGGTCAGGAGTAATATGCAAGACAACCTTTATAACTTAGCTTTTGAACGTAGTATCTTAAGCTCGATCGTTTTTGAACCTTCACAGTTTGATGATCTAAGTGTGATGCTAAAAGTGGATGATTTTTATCTCCCCGCACACCAAGATATCTTTAAAGCGATTATGACGCTCTTTCAAAACGACTTACCGATCGATGAGGAGTTTATAAAAAAAGAGCTCAACAAAATGAAAAAGTTTGATGAGCAGGTACTTTTAGAGATTCTTGCAGCAAACCCTATCTCAAACACTAAAGCGTATGTAGATGAAGTAAAAGACAAATCTTTAAAACGCCATCTCTTAACACTTACAACAGAGATTAAACGTGTAACAGTTGAAGAGGAGTTACCCTCAGCCGATGTTGTAGATATTGTAGAAAAAAAGCTCTACGAGATCACTCAGGACAACCAAACAAGTGACTTCCTTGATTCTCCTACGATGACATTTCAAACGATGGAATATATCAAAGAGATGAAAGCCCGCGGTAACTCTGTACTTGTCGGGGTAGATACAGGCTTTCAAGATCTTAATAAAATGACAACAGGTTTTGGTAAAGGGGACCTTGTTATCGTTGCAGCCCGTCCGGCGATGGGGAAAACATCATTTATTTTAAATACAGTTCACAATCTTATCATGCAGGATAAGGGTGTGGCATTTTTCTCATTAGAGATGCCGGCTGAACAGTTAATGCTTAGAATGCTTTCTATTCAAACTTCGATCCCACTGCAAAAACTGCGTGTCGGTGATATGAGTGATGAGCAATGGAGTCAGCTAAACGGTGCAATTGATCAAATGAACAATGCTAAGCTTTTTGTAGATGATACGGGTAGTGTAAACATTAATCAACTTCGTTCCAAACTGAGAAAGTTAAAAGCACAACATCCGGAAATCGAAATGGCCGTAATTGACTACCTACAGATTATGCAGGGGATCGGGAATCAAGACAGACACCTGCAAGTTTCTGATATCTCACGTGGTCTAAAAATGCTTGCCCGTGAACTTGGGATTCCGATTGTAGCACTTTCACAGCTCAACCGTGGACTTGAAAGCAGAAACGACAAACGTCCTATGCTGAGCGATATTCGTGAGTCTGGTTCAATTGAGCAGGATGCCGATATTATCCTCTTTGTATATCGTGATGATGTTTACCTGTACAAGGAAGAAAAAGAGCGTGAAAAAGCTGCCAAAGCGGAGGGGAAAGAGTTTACTCCAACCTATGTTGAAAAAGAGGAAGAGGATGCTGAGATCATCATCGGAAAACAAAGAAATGGTCCAACCGGGCATGTAAAACTTGTATTTCAGAAAAAGCTTACACGCTTTGTCGATGCCCCTACTTTCTCTCAGGCTACAGAGTTTGTCTATGAGAATGTCGATACAAAATCGGCTCAAATGGATATCGGCGGAGCTGACAAAATAGAGATGCCGACACTCTAAGATTATGATAGAAAAAGTCGAGCTGCTTCAAACAAAAAAGGAGTGGCTCTCTCTTTTTCTTCTCTTTTTTTTACTTCTAACTCTTAATCTCTCTTACGAATACTACAAATACAAACAACTTATAAAATTTGACTCAGCCCTTGTAGAGGCTACTGTTTTAAAACAATACGATAAAACAAAACTGACAAAGACCGGAAAGACTAAACATTACCAAGTGTTAAAGCTCAAAGCTTCCGAGGGGTATACCTTCTATACTGTTGCAAAAAAAGAGCTTCCTGACATCAGCTCTAAAAAGATACGCCTTGAGATCTTTACCGGTGAGATTGGAAATATTAGTTTTACAGAGTATATCAAAGGATTTTTTGCTTTTAGTAAAATTTTAAATATTGACGACTCCACTACAACAAAAGAGAAACTTTCACGCTTTATAGAAAAGCAACACCAAAGTCCTGAGATTACAGCACTCTACAAAGCGCTCTATCTTGCAAAATCATTACCGTCAGAGCTCCAGACAACATTTTCCACTTTAGGGTTATCTCACCTTATTGCAATTAGCGGTTTTCATCTAGGGGTACTCTCAGCCCTGCTCTATTTCCTTCTCAAATACCCCTATAGAGTTTTTCATAATAACTACTTTCCCTACAGAAGTTATAAAATAGACAGTTTCTTCATTATTGCGACTGCTTTGCTGCTCTATACACTCTTTTTAGAATCACCACCCTCATTGCTTCGTGCTTTTGTAATGTTAGTGATAGGATTTTTTCTATACGATCGGGGAATTAAGATTATCTCTATGCAGACACTGCTCTTTACCGTATTGTTAATTTTGGCATTTTTTCCACGCCTTTTTTTTAATATTGGTCTATGGTTGAGTGTAGCGGGAGTATTTTATATATTTCTGTTTCTTATCTACTTTCAAAAACTAGGCAAGGTGTATCAGTTTTTACTGCTACCTCTCTTTGTCTACCTGATGATGCTTCCTTACTCTCTAAGCTTCTTTGGGAACTTCTCGTACATACATCCCCTCTCAATCATCCATACGACACTCTTTACACTTTTCTATCCGTTTTCATTAGTGTTGCATATAGTTGGATTGGGAAGTCTATTTGATCCACTTTTAGTAATGCTATTAAAGAGTGCAGATTTTGGAACTGTTGTAATTCTTGATCAGAAAATATTATGGCTGTTTATCGGTGTATCACTCGGCAGTATCTACAACAGAGTTCTGTTTTACATTCTCAATATCTTTGCTTTGTCTATTTTTATATATGCTGTCTATAATGTGACATAATTTCAGACCGTATAAGAAGATGATCCAAGAGACATAGATCCATAGAAACAGAAACATAACGATTGCGAAAGAACCGTACATCGTAGCGTATGATTTATTTAAAAATACATAATAGATAAAACCGTTTTTACTGATGCTAAATATCACTGATACGATCAATGAGCTGATCGCTGAAGCACGAGGGTTTATCTTTGCGTTTGGTCCTATTTGAAAGATTAAAAAGAATACTCCCCATATAATTATGTATGGAATAAGCGGAAGAATATTAAACCCGGATGTCAGCTCATTTGAAGCCATAAGAGCAGCAATCTTACCCGTAATGTAAAACGACACCCCAAGTCCGATAGGTGTGAGTGTCATCATAGTCCAGTAGGTAGTTATAGACTCCCATAATCCTCTGGGTTTTGCATGAAAGATCTTATTTGCGATATATTCGAAGTTTTTGAAAAAGAGCAGAGATGCCACTAAAACGGCAGCTAAACTCATAATCCCCATCTTTGCAGAGTTTGCTAAAAACCCGTCTATTTTACTTATTATCACCTCTGATTGTACAGGCATAAGGTTTGAGAATATAAACCCTTTAATACTTTCGTAGTACTCTTGAAAACTCGGTAATGATGTAAGCAATGACATCATGATGATAAGTAAAGGGATGATCGTAAAAATAGTATAAAAACTAAGTGATGCAGCAAAAAGAGTGAGCTCTTTATCTACAAACGATAAAACAAAAAGTCTTACCTGCTTGTAAAGTTCAGAAGCTCGGAAGTTCATTTTAGTTAAGTCCCATCTTCGCAGGATTTAAAATGTTGTTTGGGTCAAACGCTTGTTTGATCGACTTAAAGAGTGCCATCTCTTCAGGTGTAAATGCCATAGACATATACGGTGCTTTTGCAAGCCCGATTCCATGCTCACCAGAAAGTGTCCCGCCAAGATCAACCGTTGCCTGGAAAACCTCTTCGATCGCTTGGTATGCGATCTTCACTTGTTCAGGATCGCTACCGTCAACCATAACGTTTGTATGTACATTTCCATCACCTGTATGGCCAAAACACGGAATATTTACATTGTACTTTTCTGCAATCGCATAAAACTTCTCTAGAAGTTCAGGAAGAACCGCACGAGGGACCGTTACATCTTCGTTGAGTTTTTTACTTCCGTACACACTTAGTGACGGAGAAGCATTACGGCGAGCAAACCAAAGGTCAGCTGCTTCTTTAGCATCTTTTGCTATTTTAAACTCGCTACAACCGTTCTCTTTGAAAACTTTCTCGATCTGCTCTAACTGGAAGTTTAGATCATCTTCTAAGTTGCCGTCAACGTCCGTTACAAGTAAAGCTCCCGCATCTACCGGAAGACCTTTATGAAATGTCTGCTCAACTGCACGGATAGTTAAGTTATCTAAAAATTCCATCGCAACAGGCGTTACACCGCTTGCCATAGTTTTATAAACCGCATTCATAGCTTCCGTTACACTAGGGAAGATACCCATTGCAGTTTTTGTCATTTTCGGTTTTGGAATAAGTTTAAGCGTAATCTCCGTAAGAACCGCCAGAGTTCCTTCACTTGCGATTAAAATACCGCTGATGTTATACCCTGCAACATCTTTAATCGTTCTTTTTCCCGCTTTAATGATGTCACCGTTTGGAAGAACCGCACGAGTAGCCATTACGTAATCTTTTGTGATCCCGTATTTCGCAGCTCTCATACCGCCTGCATTTTCACTTACATTCCCACCAATAGTTGAGTAGTCTTGGCTTGCCGGATCCGGCGGATAAAAAAGACCTACCTCCTCTACCGCTTTTTGCAAGTCCATATTTACAACACCCGGCTGAACGATCGCTACCATGTTTTTCATATCGATCTCTAAGATCTTGTTCATATGTTTTTCCATAGCCAATACGATTCCGCCGCTACTAGGTAGTGCACCGCCTGTAAAACCGCTTCCAGCTCCACGAGGTACGATCACTATTCTTTGCTCGTTACAATATTTTAAAATATCACTAACATCTTGCTCATTGCGCGGAAAGATAACTGCATCAGGTTCAAAATGCTCACGAGTTGCATCGTAAGAGTAGGCAATAAGGTGTGCCTTGTCACTATAAATATTATCATCACCAACTATTTTTGTAAAATGTTGTATATGTTTTGTATCTAACATCTATTCTCCAATCTTAAATTGTTCAACTAAAGAGTTTACCTCTTCATTTTTACTATTTTTTACTGTCTCATATAAAGTTTTGTTTGTATTGTTGTTTTTCACTAAAAGTTCATAATAATGAGGTTCGTAACTTTCCATCTCATCACTACCCTCTCCAAACCATGAATCTTCTATCGTCTCTACTCTTGAGTAGAAAGGTAGTTGCACTTTGTCTTGTGTAAGCGCGGCATCACTCACATATAAAATTTTAAAACTTTTACTGTCTACAGTGTAAAGCTTTTGCTCTAAATAGATAAATACCAATCCCGCACTTGAAGCTGTAGCAATATCGCTAAAATCTTCTTGCAATGGTGTTGGATGTCCATGCATTGATAAAAGAGTTGCAAAAATATCAGGATGAACCCACTGAGTATTTACAGACTTTGAGATCTGATAATATATCTCTTCGCTCGGTGCGATTAAGAGTGAGCGTGTATATCCAAAAGCGAGTTCTACACTGTCACCTACTTCAACTTTCCATTTCCCCTTCGGTAGAGCATTGTTTTTTAAAAGATCAAACTCTTTCATCTCTACAACTGCTGTTTTTGTTTGAGGATCAAAACTTTTTACAACACAACTTTTTAAGATACTGCTATGTTCTGGAGTAAGATGATGCACAACATAACCGCTTACACCTACATCAACCTTATCTATATTTATCGTTGCAGTCCCTTGTTCTGAGTCAAGATTTACAATCTTTGAACTTAATAAACCTGCAAATAGGTTCAGCTGTATTAAAAACGCTAAAAAAATATATCTCATTGAACTTCTCTTTTGTAATATATTTGAGATTATATCAAATAAACCTCAGACTAAGCCAAAATTTGCTAATCTCTCACAATTATTTATTATAGGTTTATATTTAATGATACGATTTTTCATACTACTTTTTATTACACTCTTTTTCTCGAGTACACTGCTCGCTTCCCACGTGGAACGATACAGATGGCAAAATGGAGAAACTTATTTAGTCTTTTTAGAGAAGTTAAACTTGCCTGTCAGACAACTCTACTACAATTTAGATAAAGATGATCAACGTCTTACGGAAGAGATGAGAGCAGGTGTTCATTATCAGATTCTAAAAGATACTCAAAACAATATTTTGCAAATCTTACTTCCACTCAATGACGAGCTTCAGATCCATATTTATAAAAACGGTGACGGGTATGCATTTGAAGCGATTCCTATCATCAGTACAACTAAAAAAGAGGTTTTATATACACAGATAAACTCCTCACCTAACTATGCAATTCTGAAAAAAACGGGAAGCCGAAAACTTGCAGGTGTTTTTGTTGCTGCATTTAAACACTCCCTTAACTTTAAAAATGACATTCGTAAAGGGGATGAGCTTGTGATGCTTTACTCTCAGAAGTATCGTCTGGGACAACCTTTTTCTATGCCGACACTTGAATCAGCCATGATCGAAATGGGTTCAAAAAAGCACTACATCTATCTTAATGATGACGATAGATATTACGATGAAAAAGCACATGAGGTTGAAGGCTTTTTACTTGCACGACCTGTTAGAGCCAGAATATCCTCTTACTTTACAAAAAGAAGATACCACCCTGTACTGCATAAATGGAAAGCACACCTTGGAGTTGATTACGCAGCGCGTCGCGGGACACCTATTGTTGCAGCAGGAAGCGGTACAATTATCTATGCAGCCCGCATGGGTAGCTACGGTAACTTGATAAAAATTCGTCACAGTGACGGATATGAGACACGTTATGCCCACCTCAAATCATTCCGCCGAGGGATCTATAGAGGTAAATATGTTAAAAAAGGGCAAACTATCGGTTATGTAGGTTCAACGGGACGATCAACTGGTCCACACCTCCATTTTGAACTACGTAAGCGCGGTGTTGCGATCAATCCGCTAAGAGTTGTTCAAGTAACTACGAAAAAACTCGCAGGAAAAGAGAAAACAGCGTTCTTGCAACTTAAAAACAACTTTGATGAACGTATAGCTTTACATCTAAATAACAAAACCGAGTATACAAAACCATCACGCTTTGAAGATATGTGTTATATCTATATGATGGATGATCAAAATGGATAAAATAACCTGTGTAAAAGCGCTTGAAGAACCACAATATATACAGCCTATAGAGATCCACTACACACAAAATGAGCAAAAGAAAAAATGGGAGGCTATCATCTCTCATGATTCTGTGGCAATTTTATTGTGGCACAAAGAAAAAGATGCTTTTATCATAGTAAAACAACTTCGTCCCCCTGTTTTTAACCTCCATAAAGATGGCTATATGCATGAGCTATGCGCTGGAATAGTCGACAAAGAAACATCACTTATACAAATTGCAAAAGAGGAAGTTCAAGAGGAGTGCGGTTATGATATTCCTACCGACAACTTGCACTATATTACAAGCTTTTTTACCTCTGTAGGCATCTCAGGAGCAAAACAAACACTCTATTACGGAGAAATCGATGAGAGTATGAGAGTTCATGACGGCGGCGGTATCCATGAGGAAGAGATCGAGGTTATAGAACTAAAAACAGATGAAGCCAAAAAGTTTATGTTTGATGAGAGTTTTCAAAAAACTCCGGGGATGATGATGGCTTTTTATTGGTTTTTTGAAAATATAAAAAACTAAAAAGAAGAGAATATTTTAAGCAAAATCGATTGGGTCCATATCGATCTCTGCCATAGAGTTTTTACACGATTTTACAGCCTTGATGAGATCTGTCGCCTTATCGGAACGAAGTAAGATCTCAAATCTATACTTATTTGCCACCTTTTCAACTGCACATTTTTTTGCACCTACAACTTCGATCGTGACAAACTTTTTGAGGCACTCCTCCATCTCACGCATCTTCTCTTGAGCTTTAAGTCCGTTTTTATCGGCAAATAGTACCCGACACAATTTTTTATATGGTGGGTATAAACCTTCACGAAAAATTTTCTCATATTCTAAAAAATCTTCATAGTTCTCAATATATGCTTTAATAAACTCTTCGTTAAATGTTTGTACCAGGACCTTGGCATCACTTGCCCTTCCGCTTCTACCTGCAACCTGGATCAGAGATGAGAGCGCTTTCTCGCGTGCACGATAATCAGCAATACTAAGCATATTATCAACCCCTAAAATAACCGCTAGTTCCACATCGTGATAATCATGCCCTTTTGAAAGCATCTGGGTGCCAACTAAAATATCCACCTCTCTATCGTTAAAACGTTTCAGCGCTTTTTTTAGCTTATTTGCAGTGGTGATCGTATCTCTGTCAAACTGCTCAACTTTTACATCTTGCATCTCTTCTTCGATCTCTTTTAAAGCCTCTGCCGTACCTATGCGTGAACTTGATAGATGTTCACTTCCACACTCTGCACACTGTTTTGGAATCATTTGCATATAGTTACAATAGTGACACTTTATCGCATTTGCTTTATGGTGAATACTCATCCCCACACTACAATACGGGCACTTATAAGTTGCCCCACAATCCTTACATACCAGATACTTAAAATTTGCCCGTGTAGGTAAAAACACGATTGCCTGTTTCTCTTGCTGAATCGTGCTTTTTAGATAATGAAAAATAAGAGGTGTTAAACTCTCTTCTCTTGCCTCATAGACAAATTCACGCTTTGCACTGAAATGCCCACCTTTCAGTCTTATGTATGGATACTTTACATACGAGTTAAGTGAAGGTGTAGCACTTCCAAGTACAACAGGAATATCATATAGTTTTCCCATATAAACTGCCAAATCTCTAGCATTGTAACGCGGTCGTGATGAAGATTTGTAACTGTCGTCATGCTCCTCGTCTACTACAATTAAACCCAAATCTTTTATAGGTAAAAAGAGGCTTGAACGTGCACCGGCTATGATCTTGGCTCTGCCGTAATACACTTTCTCTAAAGCCTCTTTTTTTTGTTTTGGAGTGAGTTTTGAATGCCACATGATAAATTGCTTACCAAAATGCTCCTCCAACCGTTTAGACATCTGCGGTGTTAATGAGATCTCCGGCATCAAAAATATAACCCGTTTCTTTTGTTCAATAATTGACTCAAAATACTTCATATAGATCTCAGTTTTTCCACTTCCGGTATCACCAAAAAGTAAAGCAACTCTATTTTTTTGTAAAAAAGACAGTGCCTGATTCTGTTTTTCAGAGAGTACTATCTGTGACTCTTTAGCTTCAAAACTATTATCTTGATCCACATCATTTTGAAACGGAAGCATCAGAGCAAATGCTTCTCCCAAAGAACAGATATAATATCCCGCTATAAAATTTGCAAGTTCATACTGTTTTTTTGAGTAGTATTGTGTAGTAAGCTCTAAAATCTCAAGTGTTTTAAAATCCGGCTGTGTTGTTTCTTCTACCACAACACCTTTTTTTTCTTTATTGTTTAATAAAACGGTAACTTGGGAATAAAGAGAGATATTTTCTTCTGATTGGTAAGTTAAAGGCTCTAAAAGCGAGCCTATTATGGAGATTTTGTAATAATACAAATTAATATATCATCTGTCTACAATATTTTTGTGCTTGTGTTGAACTTCCTGATGTACAAGTAAAAGTACCTGTTGATGAATTATAATCAAACTGAACATTCGTCCCATCTATATTATACTGGTATGTACCTGAACCGGTAGTAGCTGCATACCAATTTCCCGATGTATTTGAGTTTTGCTTTGGATATGTAAGCACTCCTCCAAATAATCCACCATTATCTAAATTCGACGCAGTTATATAATTCTTCTCACCTCTTATGAGTCTTTCTTGTCGTTCAGATATAATAGCTGAACGTATAGCCATTACGTCAGCTTTTCCACTTGCTATCCTAGCTTGTGTACCAGTAGACGTAAATTTAGGCAATGCAATTGCAGACAATATACCCAGTACGATAATAACAAATATTAATTCAATTAAAGTAAAAGCTTTTGAGTTTTTCATAATAAACCTATTCTCTATTTTTTAACTAAACAATTCTAAAATAATTTAGTTAAAAAATTTAGCTTCTCCGCTTTTAGCGGAGAAACTAAATAATATATGTAGTAAAATACTTACTATTGTTTTGTCCAAGTCCATCTTGGTGAATTACTTAAGTTACCCTCTGTAAAGTTTATATCGTAAGTACTTGTACCAAATGAAACAGATGTACCTGTTCCTGTAAATAGTAAACTTTTAGCATCTGCATCACTTGTTGGTGCTGTTGCTGTATCACCGAAACATTCAAATGGGATATCTTCTAATGCAATATGATCATTAACAGTAATATTATTATCATTTACTTTACCCTTAGCACCTTCAGCGATAGACTCTGACCACATAGATGCACCAATCGTACGATTTAATGTACCAATAAATGCTTCACATTTTCCAGCTCTTGCTTGATCAGAAACACCAATAAATTTCGGTAAAGCAACTGCTGAAAGAATACCTAAAATAACGATAACGAAGATCAATTCGATCATTGTAAAACCAGCTCTTTTCATAAGAACTCCTTTTAAGTTAAATAATTTGGATTACTCTTGTAACCTTGTCACTAATTATGAGCCTATAAATATTAAAATATGCTTAAACAGCATTTATTTACTATTATCTTAGATATCCCTTACCTTAATTATCACATTTCATATATTTGGAATAGAAAATGCTTGTTTCATATATAGTAAATTATAAAAGGTGTATTTATGAGTATAGAGATTTCAAAAACACATTCATTAATCAAAGATGCTCTTGATTATCGTGCTGCAAGACAAGATATGATCGCTTCAAATATTGCAAATGCAGATACACCTTATTATAAACCTAGAGATATCAGTTTTGAAAATGCACTTAAAGCAAAAAAAGCGGCACTCTATGCAAAAGATAGTAACGAGTTACAAATGGCTACGACAAATTCCAAACACTTAACGCCAAGTGATCAAAACTCTCAAACTAAAGCGACACTATTTTTCAGAGACGGTCATATGGCACGAAATGACGGCAACAGTGTAGATATAGATGTAGAGACAACTGAGATGAGTAAAAACTCTATTATGTTCAATGCATTAATTCAAGCTAACAAAAAAGATGGTGCTATTTTTAGATCTGTGATAGAAGCATCACAAAAAGTAAGTTAATAAAGGTTTTTAACAAATGAGTAATTTTTTAAATAGTTTTGATATTAGCGGATATGGCCTTTCTGCACAACGTGTTCGCGTAAATGTGATCTCGTCAAACATTGCCAATGCACAAACAACAAGAACAGATGAGGGTGGGCCTTACCGTCGTAAAGAGGTTGTATTTAAAGCTATCAACTTTAATGACTACTATAATAAAGCACTTACAAATGAAACAAACAGTGCTGAATATCAAGATCCTTTGAATGAAGGTGAATTTGGAAAAAAGGTAAATCCTGCTATAATGAGTGTAGTAGTTGATAAAATCTCTCGTGATGATTCAAAAGCACAACTAAAATATGAACCGAATCATCCTGATGCAGATGCAAATGGGTATGTTGCCTATCCAAATATTAATCCTGTAGTGGAAATGGCCGATTTAGTTGAAGCTACACGTTCATATCAGGCAAATGTTGCTGCATTTGAAAGTGCGAAAAATATGGCTAACAGTGCAATATCACTGTTACAGTAAAGGAAGTTGTAAAATATGAGTAACAATGTAAATAGCTTAGCAAATATCTCAACAGCTGACCTGCTCAATAATAATGCAAAAGCAGCTCCATCAAATGCTTCTGATGAGTTTGCTAAACAACTCAAATCTGCTATCAACGAGACAAATGAGATTCAACAAGACAAAGAGCAAGCGATTGCAGATCTTGCAACTGGGCAAGTAAAAGATCTTCATCAAGCTGCTATGGCTATCGGTAAAGCAGAAACAAGTATGAAACTTATGCTAGAGATTAGAAATAAGGCATTGAATGCTTATAAAGAGATTAGTAGAACACAACTCTAATCTCTTTTTAGCAATACTCTCAACTATATGATCAACCAAAATCAAAGTGGCAAAATCCTTCTTCTTTACGGCATAATATTTGCCGGATTTTTAGTTTTTCTTGCAGTAATGCTTTTTACTGTTCTGGATCCAAGACATATCCCTTCAAAATATACGGCTGAAAGTTCAAAAGCATCACGCGGAAGTATTATCAGTGCTGACGGTTTTCATTTAGCTACTACAAAGAAGCTTTTTAAAGCCGTTGTCAATACCCGTTATATAGATCCGCAAAAAAAAGATCTATTTGTAGAACTTTTCTCTATCTATTCCGGGATGGAGAAAAAAACTATCTTAAAAAAAATAAATGCCCATAAAGGTGTTGTGGTTTTAAGTTATAACATCCCGCAAATCCAGGCACATTATCTCAAAAAACTTGCCCATGAGCTTAGACGTTTTAAAGTGTTCAAAGCCTTAAAAAACCCCCGCAGCGGTTTACTTTCTGTGCACGGCCTTAATATCATTGAAAGTGGTGAGAGCCGTGAATATAACTATGGTAATCTTTTGACACCTATTATCGGCTATCCACATAAACTGGAAGAGGATGGTTATACATTTGTAAAAGGGGTAAAAGGTTTAGAAAAACGTTTTGATGATGAACTCTCAGCAAGGCAAGATGGTTATTCTCGCGGTAAAAGAGATGTCAACAGCTACATTTTATTAAATAAAGAGAGTTTTACAAAACCCCAAATCAATGGTCTTGACCTTAAGATCACCATCCCTGTAGCGTTGCAGATTAAAATAGAAAAAATGCTTGATCAGATGAAAAAAGAACTGAATGCAAAACAAATTATGCTTGCAGTTATGGACTCTACTGACGGTGATGTCTTAGCAATGGCCAGTTCTAATCGTTATTTTCCAAAAGAGATAAAAAGAAGTGACTATCCATCTTTAAACAGTGGAATGATTGAGTACAGCTTTGAACCGGGAAGTGTACTAAAACCGGTAACTTTCTCTTTATTATTAGAAAGAAAGCTTGTCAATCCGTACGATCTTGTCAACGGTCATAACGGTCGATTTAAAATTGGCAGAAAAATGATCACCGATGAGCATAAGTTTGATTGGTTAAGTGCTGAAAATGTTATTGTTCACTCATCAAATGTCGGTATTGCACAACTAGCCCAAAAACTCTCAGGATTTGACTTTCATGAAGGACTTAAAAAATTTGGATTTTCAAAATCTTCTACACACGATCTTATCTATGAAAAAACAGGCTCTATTCCAAGTGCAAAACGTTTAGAAAATCAGATCTATAAAGCTACATGTTCATACGGCTATGGTTTACGGGCAAACCTTATGCAACTATTGCGTGCATATTCAGCTTTTAACAACAATGGAAAAATGGTTTATCCAAAACTTTTACACTCTTTGATAAACGAATATAATCAAGAGACAAAAATTCCTTATGAGGAACAAGTAGAAGCGATACATAGTGCAACTGCACAAAGAATGAAAGATATACTTATAAAAACGGTAAATAAAGGGACAGGTGTAAAAACAATCACACCTGGTCTGGAAGTTGGCGGGAAAACAGGAACTGCTCACATCGTTGAAGATGGCAGATATGTTAATAAATACAATACCTCATTCATCGGTTTTGTCAATGACAAAAAGAAAAAATATACTATGGGTGTTGTAGTTGTACAGCCGAAAAAAAGTCAATTTGCCGCACAAACGGCAGTACCTGTATTTAAAAAAGCGATTGATATTATGGTTGAAGATGGATATCTACAACCAGATATTGTCGAGTAATCTTGTTTTTCCGACAACTGCTTCGACAAGAATAATAGAGTTTCCGATCTCTGCTTTTTTAATCGGTTCAAACTCACGGTTAACTATCTCAACATATCCAATCTCTAAAGGTTTCAAGATTGTAAACATCTCACCTTTTATCTCCTCTACATCAAGAATATTTTTCGATATCATCTTAGAAGCTGCATATAATGACGCTGATATCTTAAGTGCCTCTTTTCTCTCATCGACACTTAAGTAAATATTTCTACTGCTTCTTGCCAATCCATCTGCTTCTCTTACCGTATCTATTGGAACTATCTCCACATCCATATAGTAGTGTTTCACCATAAGTTGGATCAGGTTTAACTGCTGTGCATCTTTTTTCCCGAAATAAGCACGTGTAGGATTTACTATATTTAAAAGCTTCATCACAATTCTTAGTACTCCCGAAAAGTGACCAGGACGTGTAGCACCTTCAAGAACATAACCTCTTACCTCAGGTGCTTCTATCTTTACTTCGTCTTCAAAATAGATGTTCTCTTTATTTGGGAAAAATATCACATCTACACCGGCTAATTCACATATTTTCTTATCTGCTTCATCACGACGCGGGTATTTATCTAAATCTTCCCCTTTTAAAAATTGTGTCGGATTGACAAAAATAGAAACCACGACAAGTTCATTGGCTTTTCTCGCATTTTTTATAAGCTCTATATGCCCTTCGTGAAGTGCACCCATTGTTGGTACATATCCTATAGTTTTATTTTGCTCTTTAAGATATGACTGTAACTCTAATGGTTCATAAATAATCTTCATTTTAAGTCCCAATATAATATAATCGCAATTATACAATACATTTCTCTGAGATTTTTCAAATCTCTAGCTTTAGTCGCCTCAGCGGCGCAAGCGGAGAAAAAGAAATTTACTTTCTTTTACGGGACTAATTAAATGGATAACTACGAATACACAGAACTTTTAAAAAATATAAAAATAAAAATGGAAAACATTACAGGTGTAGTTGAGCCTGTAAAACTACAAAATAGACTTGATGAGATCGAGACTCTTGAAAACGATTCGGAGTTTTGGAATGATGCAGCTAATGCCGCAAAAATCCAAAAAGAAAAAACACAAATTCAAAGAAAATTAGAAAAATATACCATTGCTAAATCTGCTGTCGATGATGCGGCTGATCTCTATGAGATGGCTAAAGATGAGAATGATGAAGAATCAATCGAAGCACTCTTTTCAGATGCTCCAGAACTTGAAGAGCAGATCCGTGCTATGGAGATCGAAGTTTTACTTAGTGGTGAAAGTGATGCTTCAAATGCAATCCTTTCGATCCATCCTGGTGCCGGGGGAACAGAATCTCAAGATTGGGCCAGCATGCTGCTTCGTATGTATAAACGTTGGGCAGAGCGTCATGACTTTAAAGTAGAGGTCCTTGATTACCAAGCGGGTGATGAAGCAGGTATTAAAGATGTATCAATTCTCATAAAAGGTGAAAATGCTTACGGCTATTTAAAAGTTGAAAACGGTATCCACAGACTTGTCCGTATCTCACCGTTTGATTCTAATGCCAAAAGACATACATCTTTCTCTTCTGTCATGGTTTCACCTGAGATTGATGATGATATTGATATCGTTATCGAAGATAAAGATATCAGAATAGACACATACCGTGCAAGTGGTGCGGGTGGACAGCACGTTAATAAAACCGAATCTGCTATCCGTATTACCCATATTGCAACTGGTGTGGTTGTACAGTGTCAAAACGATAGAAGCCAACATAAAAATAAAGCTACTGCAATGAAGATGTTAAAGTCTCGTTTATACGAATTAGAACTTGAAGAGCAAAAAGCAAAAGAAGCGGGTGTAGAAAAAAGTGAAATTGGATGGGGGCACCAAATCCGTTCTTACGTTATGCAACCCTACCAACAAGTAAAAGATACAAGAAGTAATGAAGCTTACACAAATGTTCCTGCTATTCTTGATGGGGATATCGACAAAATGATAGAAGGTGTTTTAATAGCAATGAATAAAGAGAACTAACCTACTCTTTATTCTCTTTTTTTAAAAAACTGTACCCTAGAAAACCTGCACCGAAAATCATAACCATGATCATTAACATACGTATCTGTTTTTTCTGTGTTTCCTGCATAGCTGCAGATATTGGTGATGCATTTGATTGCTGTCGTGCAGAAGCCTTTGATGAACTGCTGCCACTTACAGAAGCTTCCATACGTGCTAGATTTGCAGCAGCTCTTTCATTTTCACTAAGTACTTTTTGAGGTGCTGCCCAAAAATAGAGCACTAAACCAAGTACAAGCATAAAAGCACCTACACTTCTAAAAATAACTGTCTGATGTTTTAAAAAAAATTCCACAATTAACCTTTAGCTTTGAATAAAGCAAAATTATGTCAAAATTCACTTATGAACTTACTTAAAGAATTTTTACTCGAAGATAAATGCTCATATTTGGATAATAAACAGCAGACTACGCATTACAAAGTAATAGACAAATGCTCCTCTACGGTATGTCAAGATCTAATAGAGCGTGGGTATAGAAGGTTCGGTAAAATGTATTTTCGACCAATATGCGCTGATTGTAACGAATGTCAAAGTATTAAAATTGATGTTAATAATTTTACTTTTTCAAAATCAGCTCGACGTGTATTAAAAAAAGCAAAAGATATCTCTATAGTTGTGCAGCATCCAACAATGACTAAAACACATCTTCAATTGTTTGATAAATATCATAAACATATGAATCAAAAAAAGGGATGGGATTATTCCCCAACTTCCCCGGATCATTATTTTAACTCTTTTGTAAGCGGCTATGAAAATTTTGGATATGAGGTTCTATACTTTTTCCAAGACAAACTTATAGGTGTTGATCTTATAGATATTTTGCAAGATGGTATATCTTCAATTTACTTTTATTATGATCCTGACTTTGCACAATACTCTCTTGGTAGACTCTCTCTATATAAGCAGATTGAGTTTGCAAAACGATATGATAAAAAGTGGATATATCTTGGTTATTATGTCGAGGGTTGTCCATCTCTAGAGTATAAAAAGGATTATGCCCCTTATGTTACCCTAGAGGGTAGACCAAGTGAATATGAAGAGTTTAATTGGCTGTGATTCTATCTCGTCTTTAATAACTCTCGTTTTTGTTCTTCACGAAGTTGTTTTTTCTTAGTTTCAAGCTCTTTTTGCAGTTTTTTTTCTAACGCTTCTTGCTCTCTTTGATCTTTTTCTCTTATTTGCTTAATTCTCTCTAATTCACGTTCTCTTTTAGATTTTCTATTTTTTAACTCTGCCTCTTTTTTTGCTCTAAGCTCTGCATTTTCGTCCAAGTATGCTTGTATAACACCTGAAGCATTAATATCCTCCTGATGAGCAAAATAATAATCGATAATCTCTTGTTTATGTTCCTCTGTATCAATTAGACCGCTGTTAATTATTTTGGAAAATAGTTGTGAATTTTGAGCTGTAATAGAATCTTCATAATATTTTTTAGCTAATCGCAAAAAGAAGTCATTATCTTTTGAGAGTGCTCTTAAGTTTGATAAATAACTTTTTTTATCAAGTGCTGCATCTCCTTGCTCTATTTTAAAACCCGCCTCTTTTGTAGCGTATACTTTATTTGTATATTTTTCTATTTTGTCTTTATAAACATTAAACTGCTCAATATCTTTTAGCTTGGAAATATTATCTACATTATTATAGATTACATCACCTAAAGCAGCATATACATCAGGATTTTTTGAAAAAAGTAATGTGGAAAATAGTACTAATAAAATCAATTTACGCATTTTTCTAACCTATTAATTTTTGTGGTATTATAGCGAATTTTTGATTTATAAGGGAATAGAGGGTTTATAAGACCTCCAAAAGGAAGTCTTATAGAAGATGGATAAAGAATTATCCGTTACGTTTTTTGATAATCTCTTCAGATACGTTTCTTGGAACTTCTTCATAGTGATCGAATTCCATAGCGTATGTAGCACGACCTTGCGTATTAGAACGTAAGTCAGTAGAATATCCGAACATCTCAGAAAGAGGAACGTGAGCATCAACAATTTTGTTTCCGCTTCTGTCACCCATAGAGTTAACTTGACCACGACGACGGTTAAGGTCACCGATAACGTCACCCATATACTCTTCAGGTACTTCAACTTCAACTTTCATAATTGGCTCAAGGATAGCTGGACTTGCTTCACGAGCAGCTTCTTTGAAACCGATTGATGCAGCGATTTTGAATGACATCTCATTCGAGTCAACTTCATGGTATGAACCATCGTAAAGTGTAATTTCAACATCTTCGATTGGGAAACCTGCAAGTACACCATTTTTCATAGATTCTTCCATACCTTTTTCAATAGCAGGAACGTACTCTTTAGGGATAACACCACCTTTAATCTCGTTGTTAAATACAAGACCAGAACCAGCTTCAGCAGGTTTCATTTTGAATACAACGTGACCATATTGTCCACGACCACCAGATTGTTTAGCGTATTTGTAGTTTTTATCAACTTCGCTTCTGATAGCTTCACGGTAAGAAACTTGTGGAGCACCAACTTCAGCTTCAACTTTAAACTCACGTTTCATACGGTCAACGATAATTTCAAGGTGTAACTCACCCATACCAGAAATAATTGTTTGACCAGTTTCTTCGTCAGTGTTAACACGGAAAGATGGATCTTCTGCAGCTAGTTTACCTAGAGCAATACCCATTTTTTCTTGGTCAGCTTTTGTTTTTGGCTCAACTGCAACAGAGATAACCGGATCCGGGAAGTCCATTCTTTCAAGAACAACTTTATCTTTCTCAGAACAAAGAGTATCACCAGTTGTTGTATATTTAAGACCAACAACCGCACCGATTTCACCAGCGTAGATCTCTTTTACTTCTTCACGTTTGATAGCATGCATTTTCATGATACGACCAATACGCTCTTTTTTATCTTTTGTAGAGTTGTGAACATAAGAACCAGATTCTAGGTGACCACGGTATACACGGATAAATGTTAACTGTCCAACGAATGGGTCAGTCATAATTTTGAATGCTAATGAAGCGAATTCACCGTCATCTGTTGATGGAACTACAACTTCTTCTTCTTCGTTATCCATCATAGTACCTTTAATAGCCGGTACTTCAGTTGGAGCTGGAAGATAATCTACAACAGCGTCAAGTAATGTTTGAACACCTTTGTTTTTGAAAGCTGTACCAACAGTCATTGGAACGATATGCATAGCGATAGTAGCACGCTTAATTGCAGCTTTAAGCTCTTCTTCAGAGATCTCTTCACCCTCTAAGAATTTCTCCATAAGCTCTTCGTTACCGTCAACTGCAGAAACCTCTTCGATCATCTTTTCACGGTACTCTTCAGCTTTGTCTTGGTAATCAGCACGGATATCTTGTGTATGATATGCAGAACCCATAGCGGCATCAGCATCCCATACGATCTCTTTCATTTGAACAAGATCTACGATACCTTCGAATTTATCTTCAGCACCGATTGGTAATTGAATAGGAACCGGGTTCCCTTTAAGACGCTCACGAATTTGACGCTCAACTTCATAGAAATCAGCACCAGTTCTGTCATATTTGTTTACGAAAACGATTGAAGGTACACCATAACGGTTTCTTTGTCTCCAAACTGTTTCTGATTGCGGCTGAACACCACCAACAGCACAGAATACAGATACAGCACCATCAAGTACACGCATAGAACGCTCAACTTCAATAGTGAAGTCAACGTGTCCCGGAGTATCGATAATGTTGATCTGTTTTCCAGCCCATTCACAAGTTGTTGCAGCAGAAGTAATTGTAATACCACGCTCTTGCTCTTGCTCCATCCAGTCCATTGTTGCAGCACCATCGTGAACTTCACCGATTTTGTGCTCAACACCTGTATAGAATAGGATACGCTCAGTTGTTGTTGTTTTACCAGCATCAATGTGCGCAGCAATACCTATGTTTCTTACGTCTTCTAATTTATGAGATCTTGCCATTTTTAAATTACCTTATATATTACCAACGGTAGTGAGCAAATGCTTTATTTGCTTCAGCCATTTTGTAAGTATCTTCTTTCTTCTTGAATGCAGTACCTTTTTCAGCTGCAGCATCCATAAACTCATTAGCTAATCTCTCAGCCATTGTTCTTTCGTTTCTTTTTCTAGCAGCATCAACTAACCAACGGATAGCTAAAGACTGTTGACGTACTGGGCGTACTTCTACTGGAACTTGATAAGTAGCACCACCAACACGGCGACTTTTAACCTCAATAATAGGTTTAATATTCTCAATAGCTTCATTGAATGTATCAATTCCTGATTTTTCACCTTTAGCAGAGATTGCATCTAACGCACTGTAGATAATTTTTTCTGCTGTAGACTTCTTACCATCTAACATAACTTTGTTAATAAATTTCGTTAAAACTTTGCTTCCATAAACTGGATCCGGCATAATTTCACGAACAGGAGCTTTTCTTCTTCTCATTTGTTTTTCCTTGTCTTCAATTTTTGTCAAAATTTACTCAAAGCATTTATTAATGCCCTGTAGCTATCTTTGAACATTGTTCAGCTTTTACACTTTTCAACTATTTTCAAAAGAAATTAGTTTGTGGGCCCACTGCTGAAGTGAACTTAGTGCTATGTTCTAAAAACCTTAGTTTTTAGGTTTTTTAGTACCGTATTTAGAACGAGCTACTAAACGGTTAGTTACACCAGCAGTATCTAGTGCACCACGAACGATGTGATACTTAACACCCGGTAAATCTTTTACCCTACCACCACGTACTAGTACGATAGAGTGCTCTTGAAGGTTGTGACCCTCACCACCGATATATGAAATAACTTCGATTCCAGAAGTTAATCTAACTTTCGCAACTTTTCTTAAAGCCGAGTTTGGTTTTTTAGGTGTAGTTGTGTAAACACGAGTACATACACCACGACGCTGTGGACAAGCTTTTAAAGCAGCAGATTTTGATTTCTTTACTACTTTTTTACGCTCTTTACGAATCAATTGATTGATTGTAGGCATATATTTCCTTTAACTTAATTTTTCCAGTAGAATGTAACTCACTAAATTTTAGAGAGTTATAGACACGAAATATTACAGAAATAGTATTTAAAGTTTGCTTATTTTAAGTGGATTTTAATTTATTTTAAAATAGATGTAGATTTTTTGGATAATTGGTATGAAGGTTGTAAAGAGTAGCCTAAAGGCTTACTCCCTACTCTTCCGAAGATTCAAAAGTTACTGTTTTATCTTTATAGATACCTGTTCCAACCGGAATAGTTCTACCGATAATAACATTTTCTTTTAAGTTATCAAGGTTATCAACTTTAGCACTTACTGCAGCTTCAGTTAATACTTTAGTTGTATCTTGGAATGATGCAGCTGAGATAATAGAATCAGCAGATACTGCAGCACGTGTGATACCAACAAGGAACGGCTCAGCGATCGCAGGACGACCACCAAGACGAATGATTTTCTCATTCTCTTGAGCAAATTTCGTTTTAGAAACTAAATCACCTTCGATAAACTTCGTATCTCCAGATTTTAAGATCTTAACTTGTCTTAACATCTGAGTAAAGATAACTTCGATGTGTTTATCAGCGATGTTAACCCCTTGAGAACGGTAAACTTGCTGTACTTCAGATACTAAGTAGTTATAAAGTGCTTTAACACCCATAATTCTTAGTAACTCATGTGATGATAAGATACCAGTAGTTAAACGCTCACCTGCGTGAACGAAGTCACCAGCATTTACAACTGCTTCATGTGACTTGTCTACAAAGTACTCTTTAATAATACCGTTTTCGCTATTGCTAACGATGATACGTACTTTACCACGTAACGGTTTACCGAAACTAACTGTACCGTCTATCTCAGAGATAAGTGCAGTAGCTTTTGGACGACGACCTTCAAATAGTTCAGATACACGTGGAAGACCCCCTGTAATATCCGATGATTTTTGAAGTGCTTTAGGTGTTTTCGCAATGATGTCAGCGATTTTCACCTCTTGACCATCTTTAACGAATAAAGATGATTTAGGCTCAATTGCATAACGTAATAACTCACCATCTTCAGTAGCTAACACAATTGTCGGCTTGTACTCAGACGAGATGTGGTCATTGATCATTAAACGAGTTTTACCAGTTAACTCATCAAGTTGTTCCGTAGCTGTAGTACCAACAAGAATATCTTCATATTTAACTGTACCGCTTGCTTCAGAGATAATAGGGTTCGAATATGGATCCCACTCTGCAATAACAACTGATTCATCAGATGCAGGTTTAGCAATTAAACTTGCTCCTTCAACTATTTCATCATCTTCAGTAACAATAACTGAACCACGCGCGATATAGTGACGAACAGCTTCACGGTTGTTCTCATCAATTACAGCTGCGAAAAGACCTTTCTCTTTTACTTCGTAACCAGCTTTTAAGCCTTCGAATCTCTCAAGATAATCCCCTTTTAGTAGGAAGTACTTAACAGTTCCTTGCTCTTTAGCATAGATTTTTTGTGTAACAGGCGCACCGTTATCAACTAATAATTCAGATGCATAAGGTACACGTGATGGTACATTCCATCCATCTTTAATAGTTTCAACGATAGAATCTTCTGCTTCAACTTCTGTTCCGTTTGCATACGGGAAGTAATATTTACCTTCAATTTGACCACTTACACCAGCAAGTTCATTTGGTTTAGCTATCTCATTTTTACGAAGTGCATAACGGATAGTATCATCTTTACCAGTAATACTTACAAGTACTTCATCATGGATAGTTTGAATTTCAACTTTTCCAGAGAAAGGTGCTTTAATTTTTGGCTCAACAAGTAGTACAGCCGCATTACGACGGTTAGCTACTATGTTTTTACCCTCTTTGTTTTGGTATGTTTTAAGGTTATAGTAACGGATAAAACCTTCTTTTTCAGCTACAACTTGACGCTCTTGAGCAGTTGAACTCGCAGTACCCCCAACGTGGAATGTACGAAGTGTAAGCTGTGTACCCGGCTCACCGATTGACTGAGCTGCAACGATACCAACTGCTTCACCTGGACGTACAATGTGACCAGTTGCAAGGTTAACACCATAACAAAGTGCACAGATACCGTCTTCACTTTTACATGTTGTCGGTGTTCTGATGTGAGCTGATTTAATTCCAGCCTCTGCGATAACTTTAGCACTCTCTTCATCAAGTAACGTACCCTCTGCAAAAAGGATCTCATTAGAGATTGGATCGATTACATCATCAGCTAAAACACGACCGTTAAGTCTGTCTTCTAAAGACTCAATTAATGTATTTTGATCAGAAATATCTGTAATCTCAATACCTTCGTGAGTATGACAATCATGTTCAACAATCTTCACATTCTGTGCAACGTCAACAAGTTTACGTGTTAAGTAACCCGCATTCGCTGTTTTAAGTGCTGTATCGGCAAGACCTTTACGCGCACCGTGAGTTGAAATAAAGTACTCGATTACGTTTAGACCCTCTTTAAAGTTCGAGATAATCGGAGTTTCAATAATATCACCACTTGGTTTAGCCATAAGACCACGCATACCGGCAAGCTGACGAATCTGAGCTGCAGAACCCCTCGCACCAGAATCAGCCATCATATGAATAGAGTTAAAACCATCTTTATCATTTTGAACAAGATCCATCATCTCTGATGCTAGCGTGTTGTTTGTATCTGTCCAAACGTCGATAATTTTATTGTATCTTTCTTGTTCAGTTAAAAGACCCGCTTCAAATTGTTTTTGGATCTCAATTACACGGTTTTTAGACTCTGTAATTTTCCCCTCTTTCATATCTGGAACACGGATATCATCAGCTGAAATAGATACACCAGCCTCAGTTGCATGTTTGAAACCAAGGTCTTTTAATCTATCTAGGAATGATGCAGTTACACCGATACCACCATGCTTTTGAACATAGTCAACAATCTCATTGATAGCTTTTTTCTTCATAGTTTTATTCCATAATTCTGCAGGAACGAAAGCAGGAAGAATAGCTTTAATTAAAAGACGACCAGCAGTTGTATGGATAATTCTTCCATCAACACGAGTTCTAACTTTTGCATGAATATCAAGAGCTTTGTTTTCTAATGCAATATTGATCTCATCAACATTAGCAAATAGTTTGTTTGAACCTTTAACACCATTTTTCTCTAAAGATAGGTAGTAAATACCAAGGACCATATCTTGTGAAGGTGTAGCAATCGCTTTACCAGAAGCTGGAAGAAGAACATTCATTGATGCAAGCATAAGAACTTTCGCTTCAGCAATAGCTTCTGCAGATAAAGGTACGTGAACAGCCATCTGGTCACCATCGAAGTCGGCATTAAACGCAGCACAAACTAATGGGTGAAGCTGAATAGCTTTACCGTCAATTAGTCTTGGGTGGAATGCTTGAATCGATAACTTGTGAAGTGTCGGTGCACGGTTAAGCATAATTGGATAACCGTCAACGATTTCAGCAAGACACTCCCAAACTTCGTTTGTTTTGTCTTCGATCATTTTTTTAGCAGCTTTAACTGTAGTTGCATAACCTTTGTCTTCAAGCTTAGCGATCAAATGCGGTTTGAAAAGCTCTAAAGCCATTTTCTTTGGAAGACCACACTCATCCATTCTTAAATCCGGTCCAACAACAATTACAGAACGTCCAGAGAAGTCAACACGCTTACCAAGTAAGTTTTGACGGAAACGACCTTGCTTACCTTTAATGATTTCACTTAAAGATTTAAGTGGACGTTTATTTGCACCCTTAACAGCATTTGCACGACGACCATTGTCAAATAGTGCATCTACTGATTCTTGAAGCATACGCTTTTCATTTCTAACGATAATCTCAGGTGCTTCAAGCTCAACTAGACGTTTAAGACGTTGATTTCTGTTGATAACACGACGATAAAGATCATTTACGTCAGAAACAGCAAATTTGCCACCGTCAAGTGATACAAGTGGACGTAAATCAGGTGGAAGAACCGGTAAAACAGTTAACATCATCCATGCAGGATTATTTCCACTATTTAAGAAAGACTCAATAACTTTTAAACGTTTATTAATAGTCTTTTTCTTAGCTTCTGAACGAGTCTCTTCAATCTCTTCTCTTAGTTTGTTAAATACTTCAACAAGATCGATTGAATCTAGAAGATCACGAACAACTTCACCACCCATACGAGCTTTAAAGCCTAATTCGCCAAATCTTTGAACTAGTGTACGATATTGTTCTTCATTTAAAACATCATATTGTTGTACAGGAGTTTTTGCTTCAGCATCATAGTATGCTTCACCACCCTCTTCTACGATATATGCTTCGTAATAAAGTACACGCTCAAGGTCTTTCATTTTGATACCTAAAAGTGTACCGATACGAGATGGTAATGAAGATACATACCAAATGTGTGCAACAGGAGTAACTAGTTCAATGTGCCCCATACGAGTACGACGAACTTTTGTAGATGTTACTTCAACACCACACTTCTCACATACAACACCTTTATAACGCATCTTTTTATATTTACCACAAAGACACTCATAGTCACGTACAGGACCGAAAATTTTTGCACAGAAAAGCCCATCACGTTCCGGCTTTAATGTACGGTAGTTGATAGTTTCAGGTTTTTTAACTTCACCGTTTGACCAAGATAAAACTTTTTCAGGTGACGCTAATCTGAACTGAAGTTGTTTTATATCCTGCGGTCTGCTATCTTCTGTTACTTCTACTGGCACTAATTTACTCATCGTCTTCCACCTCGTCCATAATCTCTACATCAAGAGCTAACGCTTGAAGCTCTTTTGTTAATACAAATAAAGTCTCAGGTATACCAGAAGCTGGTACTGATTCACCTTTTGTAAGTGCTTTATATGCACGTACACGACCATCCACATCATCAGATTTAATTGTAAGCATCTCTTTAAGAACAGCACTCGCACCATATGCTTCAAGAGCCCAAACTTCCATCTCACCAAATCTTTGTCCACCAAATAATGCTTTACCACCAACTGGTTGTTGTGTAACAAGAGAGTATGGTCCAGTTGAACGAGCGTGAATTTTCTCATCAACTAAGTGGTGTAGTTTTAGGATATACATATATCCAACATTTACACGCTCTTTGATCTTCTCACCTGTTCTACCATCGTAAAGTACTACTTTACCATCTTCTGCCATACGTGCTGCTTCATAAAGTTTTTCAAACTCTACAGCATTTACACCTTCAAAAATCGGAGTAGCGAATTTAACACCTTTTGCCCAGTCACGTGCATGTTTTAAGAACTCTTCATCATTCATAGCACCGATTGTTTCTTTTGCATTCATAAGACCTGCAACGTCAGCAATCTCAGCCATCTTAGTACGTAAATTATCTAAGAAATCTTTTTGTTTTGTTTCAAATTCAGCTTGGATCTGGTTTCCTAGTTCACGACCAGCCATACCAAGGTGCATCTCTAAAATCTGACCAATATTCATACGAGAAGGTACCCCTAGTGGGTTCAGACAAACGTCTACACTTCTTCCATCTTCCATATACGGCATATCAACTTCAGGTACGATGTTAGAAACGATACCTTTATTTCCGTGACGACCCGCCATTTTATCACCAACTTTTAGGTGACGTTTTGTAGCAACGTAAACTTTTACATATTTAACAACACCGTTTGGAAGGATGTCATCTTTTTCTAGAATGCTAAGTTTTTCTTCATGCTCGTCTCTGAAAAGACGTTTTTGCTTTTGGAAATGGTTTTTAGTTTTGTTATACTGATCTTGAATCTCTTCAGAAAAAGATTTTACAACATTGTTCATAGCAAAACGGTTGATACCAGCTAAATCGTCACCATTGATTAGATCTCCGGCTTTGTAATCTTTATCACCGATTTTTACATCACTTACTAATGGTTCACGAGTAAGAAGTTTAGTTACACGTAACATCTCTTCTTTATCGATCATGATTAGTCTGTCATAGTGTTCACGCTCTAAATGGTCACGCTCTTCTTTCTCAAGCTCTAATGCACGAGGATCTTTGTCGTAACCTTTTTTCGTAAATACTTTAATATCTACAACAACACCTTCCATAGATGGTGGACAGTAAAGTGATTTATTTACAACGTGACCAGCTTTTTCACCGAAGATAGCACGTAATAAACGCTCTTCAGGAGTTGGTTTTACTTCACCTTTTGGAGAAACTTTACCAACTAAGATCATTCCACCTTTTACCTGTGTACCGATTTTAACGATACCAGATTCATCTAGGTGTGCTAATTCATCATCACGAACGTTAGGGATGTCACGAGTAATCTCTTCAACACCGTGTTTTAGTTCACGAGCTTCTACTTCTTTTTCATAGATATGAACTGAAGTAAATGCATCTTGACGGATCAGCTTTTCAGAGATAACAATCGCATCCTCGAAGTTATAACCGTTCCAAGGCATGAAAGCAACCATTGCATTTACACCAAGAGCAAGCTCACCTTGATCCATATTTGGACCATCAGCAATGATTTGCCCTTTTTCAACTATATCACCTACGTTAACGATAGGCTTTTGTGTGAAAGATGTGTTTTGGTTCGTTCTTAAGTTCTTTTGTAATGGATAATAATCAATAAAGATTTCACCATCTTCTTCACCCATTACATAGATGTGTTTAGCATCAGCTTTTTCAACTTTACCGCCACGTTTAGCTTTTACACATTCCCAAGAGTCACGTGCTACAAGTTTCTCAACACCAGTTCCTACCATAGGAGCTTGTGCTTTTAATAAAGGCACCGCTTGACGCTGCATGTTCGATCCCATAAGTGCACGGTTGGCATCATCGTGCTCAAGGAATGGAATAAGTGATGCAGCAACACCAACCACCATACTAGATGATAAGTCAGCATATTGACAATCTTTAGGGCTTCTTAATAAGATTTCACCATCTTGACGAACAGAGATAAGGTTTTCTACAAACTGTCCATCTTCACCAAGCTTATTAGAAGCAGCTGCGATCATCACACCCTCTTCTTGAGTAGCTGTTAGATAAACGATCTCTTTTGTAACTTCACCGTCTTTCATCACTTTGTATGGTGCTTCGATGAAACCATGTTCATTAACTTTTGCATATGATGCTAAAGTATTGATAAGACCAATATTTTGACCCTCTGGAGTCTCAATTGGACAGATACGACCGTAGTGAGTAGGGTGTACGTCACGCACTTCGAATCCGGCACGCTCTTTAACAAGACCACCTTCACCTAGTGCTGATAAACGACGTTTATGTGTAACCTCAGATAATGGGTTAGTTTGGTCCATAAACTGTGATAACTGTCCACCTGAGAAGAACTCAATAATAGTCGATGTAATCATCTTAGAGTTGATTAGATCATGAGGCATAAGCTCATTCATCGGTCCACTCATTGTAGATAATTTGTCACGGATAGCTTTTTGCATTTTCACTAAACCGTTGTGTAACTCGTTACCTAAAAGTTCACCAATTGCACGGATACGTCTGTTACCTAAGTGATCTCTATCATCGATATGACCTTGACCATTTTTAACTTTGATAACGTATTTAACAGACTCGATAATATCTTCATGAGTAAGTACAGTTACGTATTCTGGAACATTTAATCCTAGTTTATGGTTCATTTTCATACGACCAACTTGTGTTAAGTCATATCTTTCAGGGTCAAAGAATAATTGGTTTACGAATGCATGTGCCGCTTCTTTAGTAACTGGTTCACCAGGACGCATTACTTTATAGATACGGATTGCCGCTAAATCATTTTCATCTTCGATCTCTTCTGTTTGTTTTAGAAGTTTAAGTGAATCAGCATCAGCGTTAAATGCATTAATAACTGAGCTATCAACACCTTCAGCTAAATCGTTGGCAATTTTAAATTCAGTTACACCGATTTCAGCCATTTTCTTTAACTTAGATTCATCAATGTGAGTCATAGTATCAAAAAGCACTTCACCTGTCATTGGATCGATGATAGGCTCAGCTAAATAACGTTCGATTAACACTTCGATCGGGTACTGAACTTCTGTTAAACCATCTTCAACAAATTTCTGTGCTTTTTTAGCAGATAATCTTTTACCAAAAGCTACTAATGTTTTTCCGTTAGTATCAACTAAATCGTATCCTAAACGGCCAGAATAATCAGACGGGTTAAAATCGATTGCAAAGTTATTATCTTCAATTTTAATTGTTTGAATAGGGTAAAACAGTTTTAAGATATCTTGTTTTGAATAACCTAATGCTCTGAACATAATTGTTACAGGAACCTTACGGCGCTTGTTAATTCTCATGTAAAGGATATCTTTTGGATCATACTCAAAGTATAACCATGAACCACGATCTGGAATAATTTGACCAGTATAGATCAGTTTAGAACTAGCAGTTGTTGATTCTTCTTCTTTGAAGATAACACCAGGTGAACGGTGTAATTGGTTTACAACAACACGCTCAACACCATTAATAATAAAAGATGTTCTATCTGTCATTAAAGGGATATCACGAACAAAAATAGATTGTTCTTTAATATCTTTTACACCAAGTTTCTCTTTAGTATTTTCATCTCTGTCCCAAAGTACTAAACGTGTTTTCATTCTAAGGCTTACAGCATAAGTAAGTCCTCTTTCCATACATTCACGTACAGTATATTTAGGGTTTGTAACTTCAGAACCAATGTATTCTACAGTTAATCTGTTTTGTGAATCATGGATAGGGAAAACTGATTGGAATACTTTTTCGATTCCACTAGCTGTTCTATCTTTTGATTCTAACATTAAGAATTTTTCATAAGAACTTTGTTGAAGTTGTAATAGATTTGGTACTTCTATTTCTTGAGGAGTTTTAGAGAAGTCTACACGAAGACGGTTTCCGGAATATAAAGTGTTTAACATAGGCTACCTCGATAAGTTGTTAATTAATGATTTTTGCAAATCAATTATCAAATTCTAGGCGTCCCTAGATTTGAAATCTACTCTTATTGCAAAGAGATTTTTATAGTGCTTATAAACGACATAAGGGCACTTTAATAAGGAGAGTTCCCTCTTCTTACTAAAGCGCCCAGAAAGTGGAGGGATCTAAGCCCTCCAAAAAAAAAGTTCAGTTAAAATTATTTAACTTCTACTGTTGCACCAGCTTCTTCTAATTTAGCTTTAGCTTCTTCAGCAACATCTTTATCTACACCTTCTTTGATTGTAGATGGTAAGTTTTCACATGCATCTTTAGCTTCTTTTAATCCTAAACCAGTAAGTTCACGAACAACTTTAATTACACCGATTTTTTTAGCACCAGCATCAGTGATAACAACGTTGAATTCAGTTTGCTCAGCACCAGCACCAGCACCAGCATCACCAGCAACACCAGCAACAGCTACAGGTTGTGCAGATACACCAAATTTTTCTTCAAATTCTTTTACAAGCTCAGAAAGCTCAAGTACAGAAAGTCCAGAGATGAACTCTAATACATCTTCTTTAGTAACAGCCATAACGACTCCTTAATTTATTTATGTTTTAAAATATTTTAGAAAGCCCATCGCACGGATGCGATTCTTTCTATTGGGTAAAATTTAAAAGGTAAAGCTTACGCTTCTTCCTCTTTTTTCTTTCTTAGAGCATCAATACCAAACGCAAGGTTTGTAAGTGGTGCCATCCAAGTAGCAGCAAGCATACCAAGAAGTTCTTCACGACCTGGAAGTTTAGCAAACGCTTCAATTTTAGCTACGTCCGCTGCTTCTTTATCTAAGTAACCAGCTTTGATTACGAATTTTTCGTTATCTTTTGCAAAGTCAGCAGCAACTTTTGCAGCGCTAATAACATCGTCAGACCAGATAAAGATATTTGTATCTTTAAGTTCTACACCTGTCATATCAGCATTTTTAAGTGCAATTGTTGCTAAAGTGTTTTTTACAACCTGAACACTTGTGTCTTTTGCACGAGCAGCTTTTCTTAAAGATTCTAAATCGCTAACAGTTAAACCTTTGTAGTCACAAATAACTACAGCAGCAGTGTCAGCGAAAGAATTAGTAAGTTGCTCAATTACTTCAGCTTTTTTAGATTTAAGCATAAATTCTCCTTTCCAGACATAACTTCAAGCGGGGCGGAAAGGGCCGATTAAGCTCACTACCGACACGGTAGATGCCCCCTGCTATCTTTAGTCCAAGTTATTCAGATTTTCACCTAAAATGAAAATCTTTACTTTAAGATAAAAAATCTCAAAATAAAAACTTTCAAAATTTCCGAGAAATATTCTCGGAAACCTGTATTATACTATTTAGTATCTAAAAGTTCAGTTACATCTAGTTTAATAGCTGGAGACATAGTTAAACTAAGTGCAGCATTTTTAATGTAACGACCTTTTGAAGAAGCTGGTTTTTGTTTATTAATAGCTTGTACAAAAGTAGTTAAGTTTTCAGCAATTTTGTTAGCATCAAAACTTACTTTACCAATACCAGCATGAATGTTACCTTTTTTGTCAACACGGAAGTTTACTTGACCACCTTTAACATTGTTAACAGCAGTTGCAACATCTGGAGTTACAGTACCAGTTTTAGGGTTAGGCATTAAACCTTTTGGCCCAAGGATACGACCAACTTGACCAACAAGACCCATACAGTCTGGAGCAGCAACAACGATATCGAAATCGATATTACCCTCTTTAATTTGTGCTACTAATTCGTCAGTACCAACGATATCAGCACCAGCAGCTTTAGCTTCATCAGCTTTAGCACCTTTAGCAAATACTGCAACACGTACAGTTTTACCAGTACCGTGTGGAAGAACGATTGCACCACGTACCATTTGGTCAGCGTGACGTGGATCAACATTTAAATTCATTGCAATTTCAACAGTTTCGTCAAATTTTGCACTTTTTAGTTCTTTTACAGTTGAAGATGCTTCTTCAATTGTATAAGATTTTGAACTATCAACTTTTTCTAATAATTGTTTATATCTTTTACTCATAACAAATTTCTCCGTAATAAATTCTGCCACACAATTTTAAATCATTGTGGTCGATGATTGTTCGTAAATTAATCTACGATTTCGATACCCATTGAACGAGCTTGACCAGCAATAGTGTTTGCTGCCATATCTTTATCATCAGTATTTAAATCTTCAATCTTAGACTCAACAACTTCCATAAGTTGTGCACGAGTGATTTTTCCAACTTTGTTTTTAAGTGGATTGTCACTACCTTTTTTAAGTCCAGCTGCTTTCTTTAAAAGTTCAGATGCAGGTGGTTGTTTAGTGATAAAAGAGAAACTTCTATCGTTGTAAACAGTGATAACAACAGGAACTTTGAATCCCATTTTATCTTTTGTTTTTTCATTGAATGCTTTACAGAATTCCATGATGTTAACACCACGTTGTCCTAGTGCTGGTCCTACCGGTGGAGCTGGATTAGCTTTACCAGCGTCAATTTGTAGCTTGATATAGTCCATGACTTTTTTTGCCATTTTTTGTCCTTTTTATGAATTTAAATTATTTTTTCAACTTGCGTGTAAGAGATATCTACAGGAGTAGCTCTACCGAAAATTGAAACGTTGAGTTTTAGAGTACCATGTTCTAAATCGTACTCATCCACAGTCGCTGTGAAGTTTGCAAACGGTCCATCAATAATACGTACAGTTTCACCGCTATCAAAAAATACTTTTGGTTTTGGTGCCTGACGATTATTTACACGATCTAAGATAACATTAATATCATGCTCGCTTAGAGGTGTTGGATGGTTCCCTTCTCCAATAAACCCTGATACTTTAGGGATAGATTGGATCATGTGTTGTATTTCAGTATTTAGATCAATTTTAGCGAATACATACCCACTATAAAGAGATCTCTCTGAAACTTTTTTCTTACCGTCTTTTACTTCGATAACGTCTTCCGTTGGAACAATTACGTCAGTAATGTGTTCTTGCAGTCCATACTCTTCAATCATATTGAAGATAGCATCTCTAACTGCTCTGTCACTTCCATAGGTCTGGATTGAGTACCATTGATGTGCCATAACTTTCTCCTTAACCTAAGATTGCTGAAACTACAGATGACATAAGAAGGTCAACTAGAGCTAAAAACGCAGCGATAACAGACACTACAACTATAACAGCGATATAAGCTTGTTTTACCTGACCTTTTGTAGGAAAGATAACTTTACTTAACTCTAATTTTGCATTTTGGATATGTTTACCTAAATTCATTTATTCTTTCCATCATCTTAAAGTATCATTTATTATAAATTTTGCTCGAAAGCAAAACTAATAATAAATATATAAGTGGCAGGCGTGGAGGGACTCGAACCCCCAACACCCGGATTTGGAATCCGGTGCTCTACCATTGGAGCTACACGCCTAAAGAAAAGAGAGAAAACTTATTACAGTTTCATCTCTTTGTGTACTGTATGTTCTCTACAGAATTTACAGTATTTTCTTACTGAAAATTTTTCAGTATGAGTTTTTTTGTTTTTAGTTGTGTGATAGTTACGTCTAGTACATTTCTCACAACCTAAGTGAATTGCTTCTCTCATGTTTTTAAACCTTTAAATTGGTTCAGGGTAATTCGCAAAAGCGAATTACGCAAGAATCTCAGCTACAACACCAGCACCAACTGTTCTACCACCTTCACGGATAGCGAACTTAGTACCTTTTTCCATAGCAATTGGGTGAATTAGTTCAACAGTAATGCTTACGTTGTCACCTGGCATAACCATTTCAGTACCTTCTGGTAAAGTAATTGCACCTGTTACGTCTGTTGTACGTACGTAGAACTGTGGACGGTAGTTAGTGAAGAATGGAGTATGACGACCACCCTCATCTTTACTTAGTACATAGATCTCAGCAGTAAATTTAGTGTGTGGAGTGATTGAACCTGGCTTACAAAGAACTTGACCACGCTCAACTTCATCTTTACCAATACCACGGATAAGGATACCACAGTTATCACCAGCTTCACCTTGCTCCATCTCTTTACGGAACATTTCAACACCTGTTACAGTAGTTGTTTGAGTGTCACGGATACCAACGATCTCAACATTATCACCAACTTTAACTAAACCACGCTCGATACGTCCAGTAACAACTGTACCACGACCAGAAATTGAGAACACATCTTCAACTGGCATTAAGAAATCTTTATCAGTTTCACGAGTTGGCTCTGGGATATAAGCATCTACTTCAGCCATAAGCTTAAGGATTTTATCTGACCACTCACCAAGAGTACCAGTTTTTGCTTCTTCAAGAGCTTTAAGAGCTGAACCAGCTACGATTGGAGTATCGTCACCTGGGAATTCGTATTGATCAAGAAGTTCACGAATTTCCATTTCAACTAATTCTAATAACTCTTCATCATCAACCATATCTTCTTTGTTCATGAAAACAACGATGTACGGTACACCTACTTGTTTTGAAAGAAGGATATGCTCACGAGTTTGTGGCATCGGGCCGTCCGCAGCAGAAACAACTAGAATAGCACCGTCCATTTGAGCAGCACCAGTAATCATGTTTTTAACATAATCCGCGTGACCTGGACAGTCAACGTGCGCATAGTGACGTGTATCAGTTTCGTACTCAACGTGTGAAGTAGCGATTGTAATACCACGCTCTCTTTCTTCTGGTGCATTATCGATTTGATCATAATCCATAAATTTTGCATCATTCTTAACAGCTAAAACTGCAGTGATAGCAGCTGTTAATGTAGTTTTACCGTGGTCAACGTGACCAATTGTACCAATGTTAACATGGGGTTTGTTACGTTCAAACTTTTCTTTTGCCATAGTGTCCTCCGACCTTAAATTGTGAATTGAAATGGAATTATATCCAAAAATCATTCAATTATTTCTTAAACTATTTAAATACAACTTTGCTGGAGCTTATGATGGGAATTGAACCCACGCCCTCTTCCTTACCAAGGAAGTGCTCTACCACTGAGCCACATAAGCAAAATTGTAAAAATATAAGAAATCATTGCATAATTCTTAAACGAAAAAATATTAGTTGTGATTAGATGTAAAGCTATATAGATATCTATAAGTTTCTTGAGTATAAATATTATATATGAAGTAATTTTGGTTGAAATTATACTTCAGCTTCCAGAATTTGTTCTCAATGGAGCGGGTGAAGGGATTCGAACCCTCGACAGCCTGCTTGGAAGGCAGGAACTCTAGCCACTGAGTTACACCCGCATCTGAACAAGTGGTGGTGAGAAGAGGAGTCGAACCTCTGAACCCGTAGGGAGCGGATTTACAGTCCGCCGTCGTTGGCCACTTGACTATCTCACCATCTTAAATCTGGTCTAACACTGTTTCTAATATTCAAAATTCAATGGTGCCGACACGAGGATTTGAACCCCGGGCCTGCTGATTACAAATCAGCTGCTCTAGCCAACTGAGCTATGTCGGCATCGAATTTGAGCCAGAATTATAGTGCAAAACAAAATTAATGTCAAGGGTTTTTGACTAAAATTGTAAAAAATCTCCATCTTTTACTAATTTAGGGCTAAATAACCCCTTGTTTTCTTCGATCTCTTGTGCAATTTGTAGAATAAAAGTTGGCTTTATATGATTAATATAGAGTTGAAAATCTTTTCTTTTTACATTTTTTAAACTCTCAAACAACATTTTTGGTGTTAAATGTTTACTCTCAACTGCTAAGTTTTCTAATTCATTTGGAAAAGAGCATTCTAAGACTACACTATTAATAGAATTGTCTTTTTCTATCTCCTTTATAGCACTCTCTAGATTTGCTGTATCTGCAGTAATTAAAATAGAGCTACCATCGCGTGTATATATATAACCGCAACTTGAATCGGTATGTTCAGTATCAAAAGCTTTTATAGACTCGTTCTCAGATATCTTATATTCACGGCCGAGTTCTATCTCTGTATATTTTACAACCATCTCATTGTTTGGTAGTTTTATTTTAGAGAAATCAGGCCAAACTTCATCATTGAGAAAATGTTTTTTGATAGCATCAATGGTCCCTTTTGTTCCAAGGATGTTAATAGTATTTTTTCTGATACCGAAATAGTTATCTATAATATAGGCAATATCAACTATATGGTCAAGATGTTGATGAGTTAGCCAAATGTTTTTCACATGAATAGATTCTTCCCCTAAAGCCTCAAGTAAATTACCTGCATCTATTACATCTGTTTTGTTCAGAGCAAAAGAGCTTGTCCCAAACCCTTTTGCTTTTGTTCCGTAGGCACCGAGAACTTTAATATTTCTAGTTTTTTCGATCTTCTCTTCTACATATTTATATTCATCTTTAAACGTATCGCGAATAGTATAAAACTGTTCAATATTCTCAAAGAATATATCTATAAGTACAGGGTCAAAGTGTTTCCCCTTCTCCTCTTTAAAGAGTTCTATGATTCTTTCATCATCCCACGCTTTTTTATATACCCTGTCACTTCCAAGGGCATCAAATACATCGGCTATAGCAGTAATGCGACCATAGATATGGATATCCTCCCCTTTAAGACCTTGAGGGTATCCTGTTCCATTGTATTTTTCATGATGTTGGTGCGCTACGATTGCCGCAGCTTTCAATAGTTTTCTCTCGGAACCTTGGAGTATGTCGAATCCAAGCTGTGCATGGGTATCCATAATCTTACGCTCATCTTCATTAAAGCGGCCGTTTTTATTTAAAATACTATCGGGGATTGCAACCTTCCCGATATCATGCATTGGACTTGCTTGTTTGAGTAGTTCAGCCTCTTTTTCACTGAGTCCGTATTTTATAGCAAGCAGTTTAGAATATTCAGCAACACGTTTTACATGGTTCCCGGTCTCTTTTGAGCGGCTCTCACCAACTGCACCCATAGTAAAGACAACCTCTCTTTGTGTCTCTTCTATCTCTTGTGTCAGTTTTGCAGATACGATAGTTTCTGCTGCATAAGTAGTGGCAAGGGTAAGTCTTTCCATATCCCTCTCATCAAAAATACCACTATTGCCTTGACGGTTTATAACCTGAAAAGCACCGATTACATTCTCATTATAGTCATACATAGGTATAACCATCATCGATTTTGTTTTATAACCTGTTTTCTCATCTATATATCTGTTAAAGCGCTCATCTTTATAAACATCATCAATGATGTATCGAGTACCGTTTACTATAGACTCCCCTACTATACCTGAGTCAATAGGTAACTCTATGGGTGCTATACCTTGAGCTACTTTGGTTTTGATTGTTTTTTTGTCATCACTCACAATCCAAACACTACAACGATCGGCACTGCTTAATGCTTTCCCCATACTTGCCAGCAGTTCAATAACCTCATCATAATTTCTACGTGAAGAAACTTCTGCTAAATAAACAAAAATAAGTTCTAACAGTTCAGTAGCACCTAATGAACCAATCTCATTTTTCATACTCATTCCACCTTGGCAGTTATTATATCATTTTTATCAGAGACGAGTTGATAGATCTTCACCTCATCTTTTTTACCCTTAATGGCTGTATAGCCTAAGTCCTTACAGATAAAAAGATCTTTTACAAATTCATACGTATAACTGGAGATAATTATATCTACTCCAAACTCTTTGGTTTTTGACTCTAGTCGTGAAGCAAGGTTTACACTATCGCCAATTATGGTGTAGTTAAACCTTTTTGTTGCACCCATATTTCCAACAACAGCTTCACCGGTATTGATACCTACCCCTATATGTATAGGGGCTATACCGTCACCTTCAAGCTCTTCATTTAAGCGTGCTAGTTTTTCTCTCATATCCAATGCACACCTGCAAGCTGCCTCAGCATGATTTTCAACATCTACAGGTGCATTAAAAAATGCCATTACCGCATCACCTATATATTTATCGAGCATCCCTTTATTATCCATAACTGCCTGAGTCATTGGAGTAAAGTACCTATTTAAAAGATGGATCAGTTTTTGAGGATCATTCATCTCCTCAGATATTGTCGTAAAATTACGTATATCGCTAAAAAGGATACTCAGCTCTTTTTTCTCGCCGCCAAGCTCTAAAGACTTTTCACTATTTGCCAGTTTATTGAGTAGTTCGCGCGAGAGATAACTAGAAAATGCTTTTTTAATAAATCTGGCATCTTTTTCATGAATATAAAAAAGGATAAACTCTTGAATGAATGCACTCAGTATCAATGCAAGTAATGGGTAAAACGTATCGATATAGATAGAGTAGTTAATAAAAAGAGCTTTTGCTGTTATAAATAAAACAGCATAAGAGAGCACATATGCAACGACTCTAGAAAAAACCTTCTTCATATAAAGTATATAAAGGAGCACAAGTAGCATTATTGTTGCTGTAAAAACTAAATTGAGCCACTGTGCTTCGAAGATAAGTTCATTATTTAAAAAGTTGGATAAAAATGTATAGTGGATATATACCCCGTAAAGATTCCCGATCGGTGTCGGGACAACATCACCAATCCCCATCTCCGTCACGCCAAAGAGAACGATCTTCTCTTTGAGCTCGGAACTTTTCACATCACCGTTATAAAGGTCCAAAAATGAGATCGTTTTATACTCATTCTTCTTATAAAAATTAAGTCTGGTAAATCCATGTTCGTTAATTGGTATTGAGAGCTGGTTTAGAAGCAAAGTGTTTGCATTTTTACGATCAACATCCCTGTTAAATTTCAAACGTAAACTTTGTAAACCCAGTGATGGGTAAAGTGAATTATGAAGATAAAATGCAGTAGGATAAAATCTATAAAGCTTGTCACTTGAAGAGAGTGTTGAAAAAGCACCCTGTAGTGTACAAGAGTCCAATATCGGTTCTACGTTTAACTCTGCATAATCTGCTTTTAAAAACTTGTTTCCCTCTTTCATTTTTGTTTGCAGCAGGTCTAAACTTGAGTTTTGCAAAATATCTAGCTGTGCTTCACCAAGCTCTTGTGTAGCATTTGTTCTTAGAAAAAATCCGCAGATACTATTATCTAAACTACCTAATACTTCTGAAAACTTTTCATCAGAAGGTGTAGGTTCTGAAAACACCATATCTAAAGCGAGCACATCAGCATCTTGCAGTTTTACAATTCCCTCAGCCAAAACTGCTCTATCCCAAGGCCAGCGTCCAAAATGGTTTACGCTTTTCTCATCAATCGCTACTACTACTACGTCCGGATTTATCTTTTTCTGAGTGAGCTGAAAATTGATATCGTTAAATCTTTGCGCAAAAGACTCTAGTAGTTCAATTTTCTCAAATTGTAAAAAAAGGACAAACAGTACCGTTAAAAATGCAACTACACTAAATCTCATCTATCAGTTTCTCAAAATACTCAAACTCTTTATAATCATCTTTTTCAAAGCTATCCTCTTTTACAAGATTCTGATCAAAACTCAGTTTATTTTGTTTTTGGAGATCAAATGCTTTTGTAGTCATCACTTTTTCATAACCGCTGTAACCGTTTTTGTACTCTTCAAAGCCCTGTTGCTGTTGTGCTTTAAAAGCTTCAAAGTCGGCATTGATTTTTTTTCTGTAAAGTTCAAACTCCTCTTTGATGCTGTTGATCCCGACAAGCCCCTCTTGTAATAATACCTCTTTTTGCTCCTCGGCTTTTACGATAAACGTAGTCCCTTTGATCCCGATGATCGCAAAATCTGTTTTCACTTTAAATGAATTTTTTACTTTTTTAGAAGTGACCTTGTAATAAACACGACCTTTTTCCTGTGCTAGTTCTGAAGCAGAGCCAAAATGAACTATAGAATCTGCATCTAACACAAGTGTAGAGTTATCTACTAAAACTATCTTTGCATATGAGTCTTTATAGGAAGTAATAATATCACCCTCTTGGATCTGATATCCTTGCTGGACTTTCACTTTTTTAATGCTTTGTGATGATTTTACTTTAACATTCCCTTGAACATATTCAACACTCCCTATTACAGAAGCGTAAATATATGTAAAACTCGCTATCATTAACATCAAGAATAGTTTCATATAAGACCTTTGTTAAAAGCTTTTATCTGATTATATCATTTTATTAAAAAAAGGGAGAAGATGTTAAAAATACTTTTTTCACCTTCTGAAGGGAAAAATGTCGGCGGTGATACAGCTGCTAAAGAGATCTTTGGAGCCGTATCAGCCAGAGATGAGATTTTACGAACTTATAATGAGATCGTAAACAGTGGTGACGAAGAGAAGATCACGGCTCTTTTTGGGATCAAGAAGTTTGACGACTGCAAACCGTATATAGAAGATATTTTTGACGCACCGCTTATGAGTGCCATTGAGAGATATGACGGAGTAGCGTATGACTATCTACAGTACAGTTCATTAGACAAAAACGCACAAAACTACCTCAAAGAAAATACTATCATATTTTCAAACCTATACGGGCCGCTGCTTGGTGGAGACCCGATAGCAAACTATAAAGTAAAACAGGGTAACTCCATAGGTGAGATAGCACCCGATAAATTTTACAAAGATCGCTTTTCGTATCAACTTGATCTCTATCTTTCAAACAGTGATATCTTGGATCTTCGTGCAGGCTATTACGACAAGTTTTATAAAACTACTCAACCCTACACTACGCTAAAGTTTTTGAAAAATGGAAAGACGGTGTCACACTGGGCAAAAGCATATCGCGGTATAGTACTGCGTGAGATTGCAAAAGCAGGGATCACATCTTTGGAAGAGTTTAATAAACTCGAAATTGAAAACCTTCAAGTCAAAGAGATTAAAAAAACAAAAAATAAAACTGAAATAGTATATGAGATCGTAGAATGAAACAAGATTCACAAGAGTATAAACAAAGAAAAGCATTTTTTGAAAAGCTGATCACCCTTTACGGGCGTAATGTCGTTGTAGAAGTACTGCAAGATAAAAACATCGAAGTACACAAACTTCACCTTGCAAAATCGAATAAACCTGACGGTGCAATTAAAAAGATTATGCAGCTGGCAAAACAGCGTAATATAGAGATCACTTACCATGAAAAAAATGCCCTTAGCCGCATCAGTAAAAATGCTAAGCAGGATCAGGGTGTAGCGATCGATGTTTTTTCAAAAACCTATCAAAATGCAGATGCGATCAAAGAGTTGCAAGAGTATAGACTTATCGCACTTGACGGAATTCAAAATCCTCAAAATCTTGGAATGATCATTAGAAGCTGTGCGGCTGGTAATGTAGATGGAATAATACTTCCGAAAAAGAATTCTGCAAAGATCTCACCTCTTGTGATCAAAGCAAGTGCCGGGACACTTTTTAAGATACCTATCTATTTTTGCGACAGTTTGGAAAATGTTTTAGGGGAGCTTGATAATGCGAAGATATATGCTCTTTCACTTGAAGCAAAGAACTCTTTGTATGATCTCAAACCCTCAAACAAATCTATCTTTGTTTTGGGAAATGAGAGCGAGGGGGTAAGCTCGGAAGTACAAAAACTATGTAACGACTCTTTAATTATCCCAATGAACAGAGGGGTTGAGTCACTCAACGTTGCAGTGACTGCCTCACTGATCGCTTTTATGAGATCATAATCTCATAAGGGCGTTTGATCTCACGGATCACCTCATCAACTGACATATGACGAGATTTTCTTAAAAACTCTCTGCCGTCTAAAAAGATAAGTACCGTCGGGATCGTAAAAACACTAAAGTGCGCAGCTACCTCTTGATCGATCGAAGTATCTACACTTACAATCTCAAACTCTTTAAAGTTTGCATCGATCGCTTCAAGAAGTTTTGGTTTAAGTGCATGACACACATTACAAGTCGGTGCTGAGAAGTACACCATTACAGCCAGATTTTCTTTAATTTTATTTTCTATCTCTTCTATTGTTTGCATGAATGAATTTTACTATAATTACCCTATGAGTTCAATTATATTTAGTATTTTAAGTATCTATGTTTTTATCGTCATGGGTTACATTGCCAAACGCAGTTTCAAAGAGAAGATCGACGATAAAACGATCACCTTGCTTAACGTCTATTTTTTACAAGTTTTTTTAACATTTTGGGGACTTTTAATACATCCTGTAGATATTACACTTCTTTATGCTCCCAGTATTTATTTTGTGATCGTTCTTATAGCCTTAATCATTTCAGCTCTTTTTGCACGTTATCTTTTCACTCAGAAGAAAGAGTACTCAATAGCTATGGTGGCAGCTCTGATCGGAAATACAGGAAATTTAGGGATACCGCTCAATATAGCAATCTTCGGTGAGGAGTCTATCCCCTATACGACTGTCGTAAACCTTGTTAATGTATTTGTAGTTTATACGATCGGAGTTTATTACTACTCACGAGGCAGTTTTGATATTAAAACTTCATTACTGAACATAGTGAAACTTCCCATTCTTTGGGCAGCGATTATTGCGATCACATTAAGTGTTTTTCATTATAAACCGAGTGATGAGATTATGAAGATGTTGATGATGGGTGCTTATGCTTCCATGACAATGCAGCTCTTTTTATTTGGTGTTTATCTTTACGGCACGAAAATCAAAGAGATCAACAAAACTCTGATCACTTGGGTGCTTAGTTTTAAGTTTTTACTCCTGCCTATCGTAACATTTATAGTGCTTTACTTTATAGAACTTGACCCGATGATCAAAGGGATCATATTTATAGAGCTCCTTATGCCGCTGGCCGTTGCCAATGTAAACCTCGCATCGCTCTACGAGTGTGAACCAAAAGTGGTAACAGCTTTAGTCCTTATCTCTTCTGTTTTGTTTTTAGGTATTATCTTCTTGGGAGTAAAGGTTTTAACATACTTATGAAAACCGTTATTGCAATATTTTTCATACTCTTTTTTCTAGGCTGCAGCGATCAAGGGGAGGTCTATGTAAATGATAAAAAGATATTTAACACACCCATAAAGTGTATGCAGCTCTCAATTTTCCCACCAAATAAAGAGATGGAGTCTACTCTCAAATCCCTCTACCAGTTTGACACAAACTGCTCTTACGAGCTTGCACTCTCTTATAAAACAGATATAGTATGCAACTCCAACCAAAACTGGGCACAAAAAACTTCAGGTATCCCAAATGGCTACATCCGTATAGAAATAAAAAAAGAGGGTGTACTCCTTTACACTTACTACAAAGATTTAAAAGGGCCTCTAACTGATGACAAACTTATAGAAGGTTTTAATCGGCTCCAAGATGATCTGAACCTACTATGATGAGCAACTCAGCTTCAAGTTTTTACTTCTGGGCGGTGTTGGAATATTTAAGTACTCCAACGCCTCATGCTCACTAAAGGGATCGAGCACCACTTTTAAAAGATCTTCGATCATTGTAAAGTCCCCCTCCTCCTCTTTTTCAATCGCTTTTTGTAAAAGATGGTTTTTCAGTACAAACTTTGGATTTGTCTGCAACATCTTTTTGGAACGTTCTGCTTGTGAGAGTTGTTCTTTTTGAACTCTTTCATCGTAAGCCTCAAGCCACTCCTGTAAAGGTGTTTCATATTCACATAGTGCTAAGAGTTCAGCTTTATCTCCACTATAATGTGAAAGTGTTCTAAAGAAGCGACTGTAATCAACAACACTGCTTTCTAAACTTCCAAGCATCCATCGTATAAAAGGGACATCATTTTCATCCTCTTCAAAGAGTCCCATCTTGTTTTTCATCAGCTCAAGATACTCACTCTCATAGATAGAGATAAAATCTTTCTCCACAAGCTTGCTCATCTTTATAATATTTACCATAGGGGAGAGTGCGTTTGCTAAAACCGAAAGATTCCACTGCATGATGCTGGGTTGATTTTTAAATGAGTAACGCCCCTCTACATCTGTATGGTTACAGATATAGTTCACCTCGTAGTCATCCAACATCGCATAGGGACCATAATCAATAGTACGACCGTCTATCGACATATTGTCTGTATTCATAACACCGTGGTTAAAACCTACACTCTGCCAGCGTGCTACTGTCTTTGCACTATTCTCTACAATCTGTGAGAACATCTTAAAGTATCTGTCCTCTTGACCTTGCAACTCGGGGAATGATTCTTCGATCACATAATCGGCCAAGAGTTGCAGTTTCTCGTACTCTCTTCTTGTTTTAAAATACTCAAAAGTTCCAAAACGGATCCACGTAGGTGATACCCGTAAAACCATAGCACCCTTTTCCAACCGTTCACGTGCTACATCCGTATCGCTTCCAATCAAAGCTAAAGCTCGCGAAGTAGCTATGCCTAAACCATACATCGCTTCGCTCATTAAGAACTCTCTAATACTAGAACGCTTCACTGCCCTGCCGTCACCCTCTCTAGAATAGCGTGTAAGCCCGGAGCCTTTAAGTTGAAGGTTTTGTCCGTTCACTTTACCGAGGTTAATAGCTCTTCCATCCCCCAGACGCGGAACAAAGTAACCAAACTGATGCCCGGCGTAACACATTGCAAAAGTTTTTGAACCTGCAAGTTTTTCATTTCCGTTGACAATCTGCACAAGTTTCTCATCATCGCTGAGATCCTCATCGATACCTAAAAGCTCTCCACAACTTTGCGACGCGGCAATTAGATACGGTTTTTTTAGCGGCATTGGTTCAACAAGATGATAGAACAACTCAGGAAGTTCTAAATACGGTGTTGTTAATTTTAAATCAGAAAATTTCATAGACACCTTTTAGCATGACAAAAATTAAAAAAAACTATTCAAATAAACGCGATAATTTTTTAGAGCCAATTTTAAGATTAAATAATTAAACTCATAAAATGAATAAAAATTTACAAACGGTACTCCACTATCACGAAACGACAAAACATAATCAACACAGATATGCCCGATCTCTCGGATATATGGACTGGGCCTCGCAGCCAAACCCTTTTCGGGAATACAAAGGGACGAAAAAAATTCAACTCCCCTTGGCGCTTGAGCATACTACGCCCCCTTACCATCTTTTATATACATCAGATGTTCCCCGGGCACCTTTGTGCAAAGAGTCAATCTCACAACTATTGCAATTTTCCATGGCAATTGCAGCTTGGAAATCTGCCGGAGCAGAAAAATGGGCAGTACGTTGTAACGCTTCAAGCGGAAACTTACACCCGACAGAGTCTTACTTGATCTTACCGCCTGTTTTAACTGAGAAAGCAATTGTCTCCCACTATGCTCCAAAAGATCATCAGCTTGAAATCCTTAGTGAACTTGAGAGCTCTTTTTTTAACTCACTACCAGAAGGAAGCTTTATACTCGCACTCTCTAGTATCTCTTGGAGAGAGGTATGGAAGTACGGCGAGCGTGCCTTTCGTTATGTGCAGCTCGATGTCGGACATGCTTGGCAAAGCATAGTTGCCTCTGCGGCCATGCTTGGATGGAGTGTTCAAAAACTAGATGAGATTAGTGATGCTGATCTCTCAAAAATATTAGGTCTGAATCAAAGTGAGCGTTTCTTTGAAATGGAACTGCCCGATATGTTTTTGCTGATTACACCAGAGAAAAACTCAACTGCTGTAAACCTAGATAAGCTCTATGAAGAACTTCCATTAAAATATGAGGGGATAGCAAATAAACTCAGCCCTACTATGCAAGAGTGGGAGATCATCCCTGCCATTGAAGAAGCTACACAAGCAACACCGCTAAAACAAGAAAGCGTTGCACACAGAACTCATCTCAAAGAGCCTACAAAAGAATCTAAAGAGGTAGTACTGCAAAGAAGAAGTATCCATGTTATGGATAAAGAGCTCTCATGGATCTCAAAAGAGCAGTTTTTTACAATCATCAAAAGTGTAACGGGCTCTCTCGATGGTAGAAAAAATGCAGTCCATCCTGTGTTAATGCTCCATCGTGTTAAAGATATGCAGCAAGGTCTCTATATATTGGTAAGAAACGAAGATGATCTCCAAACGCTAAAATCTTCAATGAAAGCGGAATTTCTTTGGAAAGAGACGGAGCTTGAAAATCTCTATCTACTCCAAGAGGGAGATTTTACCTTTGCGGCTAAAAATATCTCCTGTTCCCAAGATATTGCCAGTGACGGTGCTTTTACACTAGGGATGCTGACACGTTTTTCAAGTGAACTGCAAAACTTTGGAGCGCATAGATATAAAGAGTTGTACTGGGAGTGTGGAGCGATTGGGCAACAGCTTTATCTTGAGGCCACATCTTTAAATCTCAGCGGAACCGGAATCGGATGTTTTTTAGATGATATGTTTCACTCTCTTATAGGATTGCAAGATAACAGATTTCAGACATTCTACCATTTTACGGTCGGAAAAGGTTTTGTAGATAGTCGAATAATGTCACTTCCGGCATATGGAGAACGTAAATGAGATTCACGTTATTAGTCCTATTTTTAAGTTCATTTTGTTTTGCAGAATATGAAAAGGGAAAAATAGATATGCATGGAGGCAAAGAGGATTACTCTTATGAGAAAAAAGGGGTTGAAAATTCTAAAAAAAGTTTTATGATGCAAGGGATGTTTTTAGAACAAAACAGTTCTAAAAACAAACCCGCCAAAAAATAATTATTTTATTTTTGCAATTACAGAATCAACTGAGAAACCGAATTTCTCGAAAAGTTGATCTGCAGGAGCTGAAGCACCGAAGCTGTCCATACCGATAACTTCATCAGCCAGACGATACCACTCTAAACCGCGAGCTGCTTCAATCGCAACTTTTTTAGTTTCTGGAGCAATCACTTCATCGATGTAAGATTTTTCCTGTTCGATGAAAAGGTCATAACAAGGCACAGATACAACATTTACTTTCTCACCTTGCTCATTTAGTTTCGCTTTTACATCAAGAGCAAGTTGTACTTCACTACCTGAAGCCATTAACGTAACAGTAGCATCTGCATCACTTGCAAGTAGATAACCACCACGTGACGCTTCACCCTTTACAGCTGCCGGAAGTACTGAAAGGTTTTGACGTGAACATACAAATGCCGAAGGAGATTTTGTCATCTCTAAAGCTTTTTTCCAAGCTTCAACATTCTCTGCACCGTCAGCCGGACGCCATACATAGAAGTTTGGTAATGAACGAAATTGTGAAAGGTGTTCGATCGGCTGGTGTGTCGGACCGTCTTCACCAACACCGATAGAGTCGTGTGTCCAGATAAAGAACTGCTGGATCCCACTAAGTGCCGCGATACGAGCCGATGGTTTTAGGTAATCCGAGAATACAAAGAATGTTGCACTAAACGGCATTAAAGGACCGTATAGTGCAATAGCGTTTGTGATCGAAGCCATAGCGTGTTCACGAATACCGAAGTAGATGTTTCTTCCCTTTGGAAATACACCCATATCTTTAAGGTCTGTTTTGTTTGACGGGCTTAAGTCCGCACTACCGCCTAAGAAGCTTGGAATCGCTTTAGCGATAGCATTCATGATCTTACCGTTTGTGCTTCTAGTAGCATCTGCTTTATCAAATACTGGGTACTCAATACGAGAAAAGTCAGGGTACTCTAACGATGAAAGCACTTCATTTTGCTCTAAAAGAGGCATTGTTTTTTGTCTGTGGATCCACTCGCGCTCTAGTAAGTCACCTTTTTCAATCGCACATCTGAATCTTGCCATTACATCTTCGTCAACAAAGAATTTTTTCTCAGGATCAAAACCTGCTTCTTTTTTTGCCTGGGCAATTACATCATCACCAAGTGGAGCACCGTGAGAGTGGTGGCTTCCCTCTAACTCACCCGCACCTTTAGCGATAGTTGTATTTGCAATGATGATAGCCGGTTTTGTTGAAGCTTTTGCAGCTGTGATCGCAATATCGATCGAGTCAAAGCTATGTCCATCACACTCTAAAACTTCCCAACCTTGAGATTCAAATCTTCCGCGGATATTTTCAGAGATACTTAGATCTGTACACCCTTCAATAGTGATGCAGTTAGAATCGTAAATAACGATTAGATTATCAAGCTTGTTATGTCCGGCAATTGAACACGCTTCATAAGAGATACCCTCTTCTAAGTCACCGTCTCCACATAAACAATATACATTGTGATCAATTAAATCTGCCGTATCGCTGTTTACTTGTGCAGCCATAAACTTACTAGCCATTGAGAAACCAACAGCATTTGCAATACCCTGGCCAAGTGGACCTGTTGTGATCTCAATACCTGCCGTGTGACCATATTCAGGGTGACCTGGAGTTTTAGAATCTAACTGACGGAAGTTTTTAAGATCTTCAATCTCTAAACCGTATCCCCAAAGGTAATAAAGTGAATAGATAAGACCAGTAGCGTGTCCACCTGAGAATACTAATCTATCACGGTTTAACCAAGATGGATTTTTTGGATTGTGATTTAAGTGTTCACTTAATACTACAGCAACATCTGCAAGTCCCATAGGTGCACCCGGGTGACCTGAGTTTGCAGCTTGTACCATATCTGCCGCTAAAAATCTTATAGAGTCCGCCATCTTTTTGCGCATTACATTATCGCTCATCTTTATTCCTTGTTATTTGTGTCTGTTTATGTATTTAGTAAGTATTGGTGACAATTCACTTTGTAAACTCTCATCAAAACTTTGCATCTCTAGAGTTAATGATTCAGCCAAAACATTAGCCTCTTTCATCGCCTCATCTAATCCCAAAATAGTTACAAAACTATTTTTATCTTCATCGTTATTTGTTAGCTTACCTGCTTCTTCACTACTTTGTGTCACATCTAAGATATCATCTTGGATCTGAAATAGAAGTCCTAGTTTAATACCAAACTCGTAAAGTTTTTCAGAAAGTTCTTCATCTCCACAAATAATAGCACCCATTTTCATTGAAGCTGCTATTAGTTTTGCTGTTTTATTTGTGTGAAGTGTTTTAATATCTTCAATCTCTAAAGGTTTGTTTTCAAAATAACAATCTATCGCTTGTCCTAAAACCATACCGTTAAGACCGCCGTTACTTGAAAGCTCACGAATTAGTTTTACTTTCATTGCATCGCTAAAAGGTGCATTGCTAAGTACTTCAAATGAGTAAGTATTGAGTGCATCCCCGACTAAAATAGCAGTCACTTCATCATAAACCATATGCAGTGTCGGCTTTCCGCGACGAAGCGGTGAGTCATCCATAGCCGGTAAATCATCATGGATAAGCGAGTACGTATGCAGTAATTCGATCGCATATGCAGCGTGTCTCGCACTCTCTAACATTAGCGGATTTAAAGCTTTTACAACACCAAGCAAAAGTGCCGGACGAAAACGCTTTCCACCAGCTTTTAACATCTCTTGTAAAGCATCCTCATATACGGGATGGATCGATGCTGATGTCGGTAAATTGTCTAGTAAAAAAGCTTCAAATTTTTGCATATGAAATTATATAGTTACGCTACTTAATATTTACAAAAAATTGGAAATTATTTCTCTCAAAAAGTAAAGAAGAGAAATCTTTAAAATTTTCTATATACTCTCTAAGTTCATCTTGGTTTTTTACTCTTACGCCATTTACCTGAACAAGACGATCACCAAGCTTCATTCCGTAATCTTTAAAATACTGGTTCAAACCTACGATGTAAAGTTTCTTATTAAAAAATATTCCGCGGAACTCCAGGAAGGTATCACTTATCTCTCCACCGCCTGTTCTTTTATTTGCTACAACATTAAAGGTATAAACTTTCCCATCTCTTTTGATCTTGATCGTATGTTTAGAGCCAACCTTACTAAAAAGTATTTGTCTCATTAAATGTGCCGATGAGTAAACTTTTTTGCCATCAAATGCCAAAATACAATCTCCACGTTTAAGTGGATTGTTTTTCAGATAAGGGTTACTCGCAATAACTTTTATGCATTTCCCCGCATCTTGAACACGTATACCAATATCTCCATAGTCGGCTGATTTAGCATTAATAAATCTATTTAGATAGTACTTATCTATAAAACCATTAGGTGTGAGTATTCCCTCTAACGCACAACATGAACTTGTGATAAGTGCAGGGGTTTTTATCTTTGCACTGTAAGTTCCTAAAGTATTAAGTCCAACTTGTTCTTTAAGAACTTTTCCCTCTTTAAAAGTTTTATCTGTCACGACTGCACTGCCGAGCTGCAATCGCATATTGATATCAAAAGGGTATTTGAAATGTTTTTTGTCTTTAATAATATAGAGGTTTAAAAAAGGATCGTGTTTTAAAATTTTAGCATTAGGAATTTTTTTGGAATATACAAGTCGTTTATCACCCTTGATCGGGATAGAAAGAGAATCGTTTTGGATTGTTTTTGAATCTTTTGTTTTTGCTACGCAGGAGAAGTAGCCGTTTTTACAAGCGTAAAGGTTTAATAAAAGAAGGTTTAGTAAAAGAAATAGGCGAAAAAGCACCTATTTACTCCCACCAAACGGATTCATTCCACCCAACATGCCCATAGCACTTTGTTGTTGGTTTTGTTGAACCATCTTATTGGCATCATTGATAGCCCCAATAAGAAGAATTTGTAAAGAGTCTTTATCGCTTAATAGTTCATCATCGATGTTTAAGTCTATCACTTCTCCGTTGCCGTTAAGAGTAAGTTCTACCATACCCCCGCCAGATTTTACAGAGAAAGTTTTTTTTGCCAGTTCATCTTTAAGGTTTTGTGCTTGTTGCTCAAACCCTTTTAACATTTCACTTAAATCACCCATATTGCCGAACATTATATACTCTCTACAACTTCGTCGATATTATTTTCATCATTGAGTAAAACTACTCTTGGCTTATAAGTTTCAAGCTCTTTTTCATCATAAGTAGCATAAGCAACGATGATCACTTTATCACCCTTATGCACTTTTCTTGCAGCTGCACCATTTAAACAGATGTCACGTTTTCCGCGCTCACCTAAAATGATGTACGTTGAAAATCTCTCACCGTTGTTGATGTTTAAGATTTCAACTTTTTGTCCAACTCTCATCTTTGAAGCTTCTAAAAGCTCCTCATCGATCGTAATTGAACCTACATAGTTTAAGTTCGCATCTGTAACAGTAGCACGATGAATTTTGCTGTAAAGCATTTCAATTTGCATCTATTTACATTCCCATTTGTTTTTTCATGTCTGCAGGAGAGATTGGCTCATCCCACATCTCTTTATCGATTACATACTCTTCAACAACGTTGCCGCCTAAGATATGCTCTTCAATAATTCTATCAATTTTTTCTTTAGTTAATCCTGCATACATTGTATGACCCGGCTCTACTAACATAACAGGACCCATTTGACATCTGTTCATACAAGATGTTCTGATTGGTTGAACTGTACCCATTACACCCTGTTTCATTAAACTTTGTGCAAGATACTGGAAAAGGTCTTGAGTTTGTGGTGTTACACATGATGGCTTTGGCATACCTGGAGGAGCTGACTGCTCACATTTGAAGATATAAAAAGCTGGTTGAGGGATACCCATAAAGTCATTCCTTAATTTTTTTTTGAAATTATAGCAAAATTCTTGGAGCTTTATTCTAAGAGGCATAAATAAATTTGCTTTTTTAAGCTTGTTTGTAAGTTTTTGGATATAATTCACTAGAATTTAACTATGCAGGAAAGATTAAAATTGAAAAAACTTTTACTATTTTTTACCCTACTTTCTACACTTTACGGTGAGGCAAAAATTTATGTAGGTGCAAATGTCGCTTACCAATATGAAATTTTTACAACTACTAAGAAAAAAGCTTTTAACACTACACAAAACGTCAACTTAAAAATCGGTTACGGAGATATCAATGCATATGCAGTAGAGTTCTCGGTTGATTATGCTAAAAATGATTCCAATATTGTTTCTCCAAATGACGGTGATAAATACGGCTTTAATGTTGAACTTTTAAAAGCATTTAATTTTGATCTTTTTTTCAACCCTTTTGTTAAAGTGGGAATTGGTGCCGGTTCAATGGACGTAGAAAGAAGCTTGCAAACAAGCGTTACATACGGTTCTTTTAACTTCGGCGGAGGGGTGTTTATCCCAATAAACGAACACGTTGACATAGAGATTGGTTATCTTTATAAAACAATTACATATGAGAAGTTCAATCTTTTAGATGAGTTGCAAGATATAAGCTCAGATCAACAAAACAGCTATCTTGGCGTTAACTTTAGATTTTAGGAAATACAGGTATGAAAAAAACTTTATATAGCTCTTTACTGCTTTCTCTTCTTTTTTTAGGTTGTAAAGAGACAACAACAGCGCCGGTAATTACAGATATCGACTCTATTAGTATCGATACCGGCATTTCACAAATATATTCTGCCAATCAGGCTGTCACACTTTCTGCTACAGTACTGCATACGGATGGTTCAAGCGGTGATGCAACTGATACAGTCACTTGGAGCAGTTCTGATTCCTCAATTATTGTAGCAAGCGGAAATTCTATTAGCGGTGGATATAAAAACGGCGGTGATGTAAATATTACTATCTCATACAGAGACTTTGAAGACACGCTCACTGTAAACTCCGTAAAACTTGTTGATTTTAATATTTCAGAAAAAAATGGTGCAGATGTTAACACTACCGGTAGTTATGATTTTCAAGCAAATGCAACTTATGAAGACAACACTACGGGAATCGTTTACAACAATATAGTTTGGGATATGAATAACAGTGCTACTTATGAAACAGCTAACGGGGTTACAAAAATAACTTTAATAGCCGGAACGACGGAAATTAATGCAACAGTATTTCCTGATGACAACGAAACAAATATTACAAAAAGTTTAATTTATACTATCAACTAAGAGAGTCTTTAAATATTTAAAAGCTCTCTTACCACTTCTCTATCATCAAACGGTAGTTTTTGATCATAGATGATCTGATAGTTCTCATCACCTTTTCCGAGAATTACTACAACTTCATCTTCCTCTTGCATATCTAAAGCCATCTCAATCGCTTTTTTACGGTTTAATTCAACTGTTACGTTTGATCTGTCTTCTATGCCCGAGAGAATATCTTCAACAATAGCTTCAGGTTCTTCAAAACGGGGATTGTCGGTTGTAACGATAATCTTCTTCGCAAGGTTAGATGCTACACGACCCATAAGCGGTCTTTTACTTCTGTCACGATCTCCGCCCGCTCCAAATACTACAATAAGCTCTTTCTCTTTGAGAGCATTAAGCACTTGTGCCATACCATCCGGAGTATGAGCAAAATCCACGATTACGTTAGGGAGTTCACACACCTGTTCCATTCTACCGCTCACACCAGCAAAATTGTCCACCACATCTGCAATCTCTTCAAGTTTTTTACCCGTTAAAAGATGCGCTGCCGAGATAGCTGCCATAAGATTATATAGATTGAAAAATCCATGTAACGATGCAGTAAAAGGGACAATCTCTTGAAAGTGTTGGATAATACCGCTGCTGCCTTCATTTAAAGAGTATGCCATCAGTTTATAAGTAGCCGGGTTTTCTATCCCGTAGGTATAGGCATTTCTAAAATTGAATTTTGCTTTCTCTTCATCTTTGTTTATTAGCTTTTTACCCTCATCTTGGAAAAAGCTGTTTTTTACATGGATATACTCTTCTAGCGTCTTATGGTAATCAAGATGATCTTGCGTGATATTTGTAAGGATTTTCAACTCAAAATTAAGCCCCTCTATACGCTTTTGAACAATTGCGTGAGAGCTTACTTCCATAATAAAAAAATCACATCCCATTTCACGTGCTTGATAAATATGTTTATAAGTATTTAATACCGAAGGTGTAGTAAGTGTTTTTCCTTCAATCACTTCATCGTTTATAAATAATCCACGTGTTCCCTGCATTGCGACTTTGTAGCCTAAATCAAGTAAAAAAGAGTATAAAGCACTTGCCGTTGTAGTTTTACCGTTTGTCCCCGTGATACCGATAATCTTAATATCATTCACACCGAAAACATCTGCTATATCTTCAACTTTGATGATTGAGTGAGCACCGTTATCTTTGGCACTTTGAAGATATTTTTCATTTTGTGTCGTTAAAACAAAAGCCGTCTCAGAATCACACTCTTGAGAATTTTCAGTTACATATTTATATTCGTGGTCTGGTAAAGCTATTTTCAAGAGTTGTTTTCCTTACCTTTTGCAAGCTTTTTAAGTAGTTTACGTAGGAGTTTATCACTCGGATATACACTCAAAGCATTTTCAAGATAACTCAGTGCCATATCTGCAAAATCGTGTTCGATCAGTTTTTCTAAAAAATCTATAAAATCATCTCTGTCACTGATAATTACACGTGTTGAGAACATAATGTTTTCAAAGATCTCTTTGAAATCACCGCCCTCATCTAAAAGCTTCTGGAAGTCACTGTAAAGGATCCCGTCTTCATATTCTAAACGTTCACGTAAAGGTTGAGCAAACACTTTTCCGAGCTGTTCTATAGTGCCATCCATGTTTTTCAGGATTTCACTCATAATCGAATCAGCTTCCTCTTTATCTTCCTCTTTTAGTATCTCATAATAATCAAATAAAGCCTCAGCTCCACCCTCTCCGCTCATAGCCATCTCAGATAAAATTACTCCATTATAAGCTTCTTTAGAGTTTGGAAAGTTTTGTAGAACTTCTGCGAATTTTTCTAATGCTACTTTATAGTCCTCTTTAGAAAAACTCTCTTTAGCTTGATCTAATATTTTATGTTTACTAATATTGCTCATTCTTGTTTTAATCCTTATAGATTATCTATGTCATTCTCCATCCCAAAAGGTACGTTTACTACACATAACTCTGGATGGATATCCATTCTTAATTGACGCTCAACTCCGTACTTTAAAGTTGTTCCACTTGAAGAACAACCTACACAAGCACCTTTTAATTGAACATATACATTCCCATTTTTTACTGTAATAAAATCGATATCACCACCATCAAGTGCTAAAGATGGTCGTACCTTATCTATAACAGCTTTTACGGGCTCCATCAGTTCTTCATCTGTAAATGGAATCATTTTCATCCTTCTATTATTTTATAATCATAAAATATGATAAAATCACTTAACAAGTGATAAAAATATCTGTTTAGCTACTCTTTTAAAGCAAGAACTTCCGCCACGTAACTAGGTTTTCTCATCCCTACAAGAATATAATCTATAGAGTCTTGACTTTGTAAAAACTCAAATGCACACTCTTGTAATTTTTTCTCACAATCTTTTAGTACACTTTTAAGCTGTACCCTAGTTGCTTTAGAGCATTCATGAGCAACCATATCCCTGTATGAAACTAAAAATCTCTCTATATAAGCCAGAAGTGTTTCCAGTACCGCTTTATCAAGGTTTTCAATAGTTTTTTTAATGTGTGGAATAATTTGAGAATTTACAAATAGGTCATAATCACCTATCCAACCATATTTATGTTTATTTTCATCCATCTGCTCAATCAAATTAAAAAGGGGCTTTAAAACTTCCGTATCGCAAACTTCAAGAAGTTCATTGAGATTATGATAGTAATCTAATGGCTCGTCATAATCAGCCAATCTAAACATTAAAGAGTCTTGAAAAGCATTAAGTGGACGATTTACAAGAACTCTTAAACCGTTCTCTTTTGCCCATGTTGCACACTTAAGTCCCTCTTGCTCTAAAAGATTAATCGGAAGCTGGATCGTAGTAAAACTATGTTGTTCGCTTCCTGCTTCGATCGCAGCATTTTTTGCTAATGTTATTAAATCTTCATACGGCAAAAAATCTTCTGCATCATTCGCTTTTGAAAAAGAGTTTGAACTTATACCATACGATCCTATACTACCGTTTTGCACCTCTTTTTCTAGTGCTACAAATACTTTATAGATACGTTGGTACATTTGTTCAAGTATCTCTTCTCTCTGGATCCCTTTTTTTATAGCATCGTATAAAAAATACTCCGGATTATGAAGCAGATAACAGTCAATCTTGTTTAGCTCTAATCTTTCTAAAGAACGCCCTAGCTGATCTTGCATAAATGACGGTGAGATTGAATGGTAGCACTCAGGACTATACTCAACAACCTCTTCAAAAGGGTTTTCTTTGTGGAGCATCATGTTTGTCCCTTGAATATAACCAAACTTGCTTACTATCTCTACCTCTCTATACTCATCTTCAATACTATTTAAAGCTTTTGCAATAGCGCGTTCAGCCCCGCCGTCTGTATAGTTTGATGATGTATCGATAAGTTTGATTCCAGAATATAACGCTTCTTTTAAAGCTTCAATATGTAAAGGGTTAAGATCAGTAACTCTATAAGTTCCAAATGCGAAACTACTCATTTATAATTCCTTAGTATAAGTATTTTAGAATGTGGAAGTTTTTGTGTAATGAAAGATGAGATAAAAGTGTAAAAGTTTACGCTGAGAAAACTCAGCGCGAAACTCAGTTAATTAAACAAGCTCGATGAAAGCCATTGGTGTAGCATCACCACGACGAATACGAGTTCTAATGATTCTTGTATAACCACCAGCACGATCAACGTATTTAGGAGCTACTTCGTTTACTAATTTTTTTGTAGCTTCTTTGTTTTGTAGTGTAGCAAATACAGCTCTGTGAGCATTGCTATCACCTTTACCAGCTACAGTGATTAGTTTTTCAACGTAAGAACGAAGCTCTTTTGCTTTAACAGCAGTAGTTTCAATCTTACCATGTTCAATTAATGAAATACTTAGATTTTGTAAAAGTGCTTTACGGTGAGCACTTGTACGTCCAAGTTTACGATATCCATGACGATGTCTCATATCTTCTTCCTCTTTTCTTTAGCAGACTTATTTAGAAGCTGCTTCTATTTTCTTTTTTAATGCAGTAACTACATCATCAGCTAAATCAGCACCAACTGTGAAACCAAACTCTTGAACTTTTTCTACGATTTCATCGTAAGATTTTTTACCAAGATTTTTAACATTTTTTAGGTCGTTTGTACTCATAAGTACAATCTCACCTATTAATCTAATACTTGAGCGATCAAGGCAGTTAAAACTACGAGCACTTAAACCTAAACTATCGATGTTAGTCATTAGTTTTTTAAGGTCTGGTGACTCTTCAACTCTCTCAATTGTTGTTGGAGCTTTGATACTAATTTCTGAATTAAATACAGCAAGTTGAGCATACATAACTTCTAAAGAGTTTCTGAACGCATCAACAGGAGAGATTTGACCATCAGTTTTGATGTTCATTACAACTCTCTCAAAATTAGGATTATCTTCTACAAGTACATGCTGAATATCATATGTTGCACTTCTAACAGGAGTGAAATATGCATCTAAAGCGATATAACCTTCACCTAACTCATCAGAAGTATCTTCACTAGCAACATACCCGATACCTTGAGCAATTTTGATGTTAAAGTTAAGAGTAGAGTCTTCATTTAAAGTCGCTAAATGTGCCTCTGGAGTTACAACTTCAACTTCATCATTACTAAGATCTGCACCAGTAATAGTACATGGACCTGTAAAGCTGTAGTTAATCTCAGCTTCTGTTGCTTCATTGTTAAGTTTGAAACGAATCTCTTTAAGATTTAAAATAAAATCAGAGATATCTTCAAGCATACCACGAACTGAATCAAACTCGTGTTTTGCACCTTCAATTTTGATAGCAATAGGAGCATAACCAACTGAGCTGCTTAATAGAAAACGGCGAAGTGGATGAGCTAAAGATATAGCATAACCAGTTTCAAAAGGATATGCTATGATATTTGCTTCATTCTCACTAATTTGTTCTACCTCAAACTCTTGAGGAGCAAGTGGAGTAGTTTTAATCTTTTTCATGTCTTTTACGCCTTTTTTATTAATTATTATTTCGAGTAAAGCTCAACGATTAAACGCTCTTCTACAGGAATAACAACTTCTTCACGCTCTGGTAAACGAGTAAAAATACCGAATACTTTTTCAGCATCAATATCAACCCATGGAGCAAGACCTGTTTGGTTTGTTAGTTCGATAGCTCTTTGAATTTGAGCATTTTGTTTGCTTGATTCACGAACTTCAATCTTCTGACCTGGTTTAACACGGTAAGAAGGGATGTCAAGTTTTTTACCGTCAACTAAAATGTGACCGTGAGTAACTAATTGACGTGCAAATCTACGAGTAGATGCAAATCCCATTCTGTATACTAAGTTATCAAGTCTTTGCTCGATTAGAGTAACAAGGTTTGTACCTGTATTACCTTCTTTTCTTTTAGCTTCTGTAAATAATGCACGGAATTGTTTTTCAGATACACCATACATGAATTTTGCTTTTTGTTTCTCGTTTAGTTGTAAACCGTACTCAGAAACTTTTTTACGACGTTGACCATGTTGACCTGGACCGTAAGGACGTTTATCTAAAGCAGATTTTCCTGCTAAACGACGCTCACCTTTAAGGTTTAGGCTAACTCCAAATCTTCTTTCGATTTTTTCTACTGGACCTCTATATCTTGCCATTTGTTAACCTCCTTAAACTCTACGACGCTTAGGCGCACGACAACCATTGTGTGGTAATGGAGTTACATCTTTCATAAATGTAACACGGATACCTTCAATAGCACCTACAGATTTAACTGCAGTTTCACGACCAGAACCTGGACCTTGAACTCTAATACCTAGTTCTTTGATACCATGTACCTGAGCTTTCTCAACAGCAGCTTCAACAGCAGCTTGAGCAGCGAATGGAGTAGATTTTTTAGAACCTTTAAAACCAAGGCTACCAGCAGAACTCCACGCAATCATATTTCCCATTTCATCAGTAATAGTTACTAATGTATTATTGAAAGATGCAGAAATATGGATAATACCACGTGAAATATTCTTTTTTACAACTTTTTTTCTAACAGCTTTTCTTTTTGCCATGTTTTAAATCCTTACGCTGAACCAACAGTTTTCTTTTTACCCTTACGAGTACGAGCATTTGTCTTAGTTTTTTGACCACGACACGGAAGACCACGACGGTGACGAAGACCTCTGTAAGATCCTAAATCCATAAGTGCTTTAATATCCATAGCAACTTTTTTACGTAAATCACCCTCAACCATATGGTTTTCACGGATCTCTTTAGTAATTGCAGCTACTTCATCCTCATTAAGTTCGAAAACTCTTTTGTTATAATCAATACCTGTCGCATCTAAGATTAGGCGAGAAGTATGTAAACCGATACCGTAGATGTATGTTAGACCATACTCTACACGTTTTTTCTTAGGTAAATCAACACCAGAAATACGAGCCATGGTTATCCTTGTCTCTGTTTATGTTTAGGGTTTTTGCAGATAACTCTTACAATCCCTTTTCTCTTGATAACTTTACAGTCATCACACATTTTCTTTACTGAAGCGCGTACTTTCATAGAAAGTCTCCTCAAATTTACTTCTTTAACTGTTTTTAGGCGAAGCCTTTTTTTTTTGCTTGCCAATACTTTTATATATACCATATATAGTGTAGATAAAAATACTCTAGCTTTTGTAAAACAGTAAAGTGGATGGGAATTATACAGAAGATAAGGTTAAAATTTTATTAAGGTTACACTATACCTTTAAATCAATCTCACCAATTATACCGACTGAACCATTTTCACGTAGGAAAATTGAACTTTTTGCAAGATTAGCCTCTTCAAACTCAAAAGGTGTTGTAACATTTTGAAGATATAATGCCCCGATCCCTACATCTTGTAAAGAGTAAAAATTTTCATTTCCGTTCTCATCTTTTGTCCATATACGAAGTTTATCAAACACAGCATCGTTTTCATCTATCCAGTTATTGTTATCGCTGTCATATTTACGTAAATCTGTAAATCCGTCTCCGGAATTCGGACCAAACAGTTCACTACCGTCATTCACAATACCGTCACTGTTTTTATCCAGTGTCAAAAATCCGCTACCGCTTCCGACAAATGAAAATTCTTCCTCTTTTCCATCACGATCAAGGTCTAAATTTGTTTTTGTTTTCGAAAACTCTACAGCCCCGTCTTGAAACTGTATCACCAACGGATCGATCAAAGCATCGCCAGCTTTAAAAGATACAGATTCTTGTTTTATTGTAGTTTCTTGCATGGAAAAAGATAATTTGAAATCGATTTTTCTTCCATCTTCTAACACAACATTTCCCTGTGAAGCAAATTGTAGTTTTTGTGAATTTATCTCTCGCTTTTCATAGCTGTAGTCTATCCCCCACCCTACTCTTTGATCAGAAGGTGGATTGAGAGTTTTTTGCTCATCAGGATGAAAAAGTTTTATTTTGATTTTTTTACCGGTTAAGATCTCTAAGGCTAAAATGATTTTTTTCAACTCAGGGTCTAATGATTCTAAATCATCTTCTCTTTTATCGACAGAAAGTTCTTTATATTTTTTAGAGAGCTGCAAGAGATCATCTTTTTTTTGTTGAGGCTCTCTAGAACCAATCCATTGTTCTAAATGTTCAGATTCATATGTAAGTGCAGTTTTATTATAACTTGCTCCCATCGCTATATCACTCGATGCAATTTTCATGACAACTCCTTTTGTCAAATTTATCTCAAACTATATCGGCAAATTTCACTTTTTTTCAAATGGAGCTATTCCCAAAGCACACTCACACCATACTCCTGATTTAGTACTATATATTTTGTATAGTTTAGTTTTTTACCATACTTTTTGCTGACAAACTCTACCTCAACTTCACCTTCAGACAAGAGTTCTCTCACCTCTTTATAGCTAAGCCACTTTCCATACTTTGCTAAAGAGTTTTGCCATATACGAAAATCACAAGTAGCATCCTCTCTTAGTTCAAACATCTCACCGTCTTCTGTTTTCCAGTGAGCATTTGAGCAGGCATAGAGTTTTACTTTTTTTCCCCGTACCTCTTTATCTCTGACTTCGATCTCGCCATTCTCACAATAAGGACATTTACCTAAAACCATTTTACGATCCAAATAATTTTTCTACAATTATATGTTGCATCTTCCAGCATCAAATAAAATATTGCAAATTGTCAATATTTTGTTAACAAAATGTTATTCCGCGGTAATAAAGCTCAAGTAAGATTTAAAAAATTTTAAAAGGATTCCATTATGAAGTTGCTCTTCTCTGTTTTTCTTTCTTTTACGTTTCTACAAACTGCTTTATTAGCTACAACTCACCAAAAACAAGCCATCCAGAAATATAGAACCATCTCAAGTCTAGGCAACAGCATCACAAAAAGGGGGCAGTATCTGCAATATGATGCATTTAAGGACTCTCTGACAAATTTGCATTCCGATATCAACACTCTTGATATCGATACGGAATCAAAAAACGAGATTAAAGAGAATATCAATAATTACGGTGCAATCATTGGTGCTCTTTACAATAAGATGCACTCTAAACATCCGGAAATCAATCAACATTACCAAGCATCGCTTGATGGCTTGCTCGGGTTCAACCAGTTAATACACTCAACAGGTTATGCACCCTTATTGGATGCATGGGACAAGCTTACAAAAACAAAACACAGCTACATGAAAAAACCGAGTAAAAAACTTGCGAAAAAATTTCACAAACATTTTCAAGAGGTAAAACTTGTTTTAGAAGATTTATGTTTAGATGAAGAGCTAGAAGACCCGATGATGGCATACCTTTCTATCTATCAACAGTATTTCAGTGAGCTCGATGCTTCATACAAAAGTGTAGAGTATGCCAATGTCAGAAAATTGAAACAACTCTCTTATCAAGTCAAATCTCAACTTACATTAATCATTAACTAGCAAAAGTTTGATCATTTTGAATATCTTTTGTTAGAATATCAGAATGCAAAAAGAATCACAAGAGATTGAACTAC